>NZ_KE952594.1:10907-14217 GCF_000466335.1 Aggregatibacter sp. oral taxon 458 str. W10330
GGCACGCGTTAGGAAACGCGCGCTATCGTGGGGATGTTCGAGTGCGCCGATGTCGCCTTCTTGATAGGCGCGTATCCATCGTCGCAGGTGGGTTCGGGAGATGCCGTAATGATCTGCGGTACGCTGTTGGCTGCGTATATGCAGGTAGTGGAGTACGGCTTGGTATTTGAAGTGTAATGTATATTTGCTCATAAAAAAACTGCACCTTGTGAGTTGGAGGGGATGTCCAACTTTTGGGGTGCAGTTCAGGGTTTGCTCAGGTTTTCAGACGACCTTCGGATTTGGGCGAACCTTATTCCGTTACCGTTTTACGGATGAGCTTTTCCGCATTGGCGAGTGTGTTTTCCACTTCGGCGAACTCTATTTTGCTGCCCGACACCAGCGCGCGCGTATCGTTGAATACGACTTGGACTGCGCCGTCGGCTTCGGTAACGAGGACGCGCAACGGCAGTTGCAGGGCGAAGGCGGGGTCTTTTTGCATCAGCGGTGTGCCGGCTTTGGGCGTGCCGAAAACGATGACTTTCGCGGGCTGCATGTCTAAACCACTTTGTCGCGCTGCGGCTTGGTGGTCGATGACGGCGAACACGGTCATGCCTTTTTCTTTAACGGCGGTTTCCAAACGGCGGACGGTATCGTCGAAGCTGTATTTGCTGACGGCGGTATGGGTTTGATTCATGGCTGAACTTTGTCGGGAATCGGTTTGTCGGGCGGCATCGCCGCTATGTGAAGCGCTGGCGGCTTTAGCAGCGGGCGCGGCATAGGATACGGCGGCAGGAAGGGCGAGTGCGGCGGCAGTCAGCGCAGCAGTCAGTAATTTTTTCATGGTTGTTTCTCCAAACGGTTGAATAAAGACATCAATCTAAACGGTTTGGCGGCAAAAAGCAATGCCCGTCAGCAAAAGGGTCGTCTGAAACGGGAGTGGTTTTCAGACGACCCTTTGAGACAAAATCAACGCTGCGCGTCAACCGCTTCCAAAGCGCGCAGGGCGTAAGTGTAGGCTGCGCCTGCGTTCAAGGCGATAGCGGTTGCCAGCGCGCTGGCGATTTCGCTTTCAGTCGCGCCCGCTTTGGCGGCTGCGGCGGCATGTACGCTGATGCAGCTTTCGCAACGGGTAGTGATGGCGACGGCGATGACAAAGTGTACGCGCACGTTTTCGTTTGCCGCTTTCTCCAACACGTCGCGCGTGCGGGCATCGTTTTTGCCTTCTTGGACGTAGAGTTCGGTAATCGATTTCGGGTTTTGCCACAGGCGGGCGTTGACGGCGTGGAAGCCGTAGATGAGTCTTTGGTTTGCCATGATTTTGCTTTATAAAAAATTTCAGACGACATTATAACAAGATAAGATCGTCTGAAAGGGAAAGGTCGTCTGAAAACAAGTGTAACCGGTATCACGAAAACGCAGCCGCCTACCGCATCAAATACCCCTACAGCCCAGAACTGCCGACGCCGATCAACACGGTAACCAACATGGAAAACCTGCTTGCGGCAAGCACGGTCAGTGCAATGGCAATCAATTCGTGCGGTTTGTTGGACACGAAATAAGGCGCGATGACGTAAATAAACATGCAACCCGGCGCAGCTTCCATCACGATTTGTGCGCGGCGGCTTAAGGTACGGTTGCGCAAGGCGAAAAAACCAATAAGGCGGGTGGAATACGTTACCGCCAGCATGCCGGCAAACAGCAGGAACGACTACCAAGAGAGCAAATCCTTCATTCTTTCCCCCCTGATAGCGCAAGCATCCTCGCTTGTGCCATTACAATCTATTGTGGTTTCGGAGTTAGCAAAATCCCGAGGCAAGCTCACGAATGAAGTTTACCGGAAAAGTGATATTTGGCGATAAAGTGATTACCTGTTTAAGTTCTTCATTTTCTTCTAATGACAAAAAAGTGCGGTCATAAAATCAAAAGGATTCTGAACGTTGGCTTTACCAACGGCTCCCCAGATAGCCCCCCCTTCTGACGCGTAGTTTTATCTATCTAAAAAATAAGCAAATTGAAGTTATTCATGAAAATAGTAAAAATCTGAATCAAACGAAATTGATTTTCAGGCACGCGTTAGGAAACGCGCGCTATCGTGGGGAAAAACAATATTGGTTATTTATTCACCAATCACATGATAAAAATGTGATCACGGTCAAAATTTTGTATAGCAAACGATTGCTTGAAATTGCGTAATAGAACAAAAAAGGTAGGATTGCCGCCGATATATTCACAATCTCATCAGGAGTCACAATGAAAAATCTTGTTAAACTTTCTCTTGTCGCCCTTTTAACCGCGGCAGCAATTCCCGCCATGGCGGCCAAAACCGAACCTTACACCAATCAAGGTACCAATGCCCGTGAAATGCTCGTGGAACAACCAATCCACTGGATTTCCGTTGAGCAACTGAAAAAAGAATTGGAAGGTAAAGCACCGATCAATGTAAGTTTTGATATTGACGATACCGTGCTATTCAGTAGCCCTTGTTTTTACCATGGGCAACAAAAATATTCTCCGGGCAAACATGATTACTTAAAAAACCAAGATTTCTGGAATGAAGTGAATGCCGGTTGTGACCAATATTCCATTCCAAAACAAATTGCCATAGATTTAATTAATATGCACCAAGCCCGTGGCGACCAAATTTATTTCATCACCGGACGCACTGCCGGCGATAAAGATGGCGTTACCCCAGTATTACAAAAAGCCTTCAATATTAAAGACATGCACCCGGTTGAATTCATGGGCGGACGTGAGCTTAGCACCAAATACAACAAAACCCCTGGCATTATTGAACACAAAGTTACTATTCACTACGGCGACAGTGACGACGATATTCTTGCCGCCAAAGAAGCCGGCGTTCGTGGCATCCGCCTCATGCGCGCTGCTAACTCCACTTACCAACCAATGCCAACCCTTGGCGGATATGGTGAAGAAGTGTTAATTAACTCAAGCTATTAATTTTTAAAAAACACATAAAAAATTGACCGCACTTTGATCTGCCCCCCAAAAGTTGGACAGGTTAGTTAACTTAAATATTGAGCTCGGTATTGCACCGGGCTCAATCCTTTTAAATCGAGTTTAATTCGTTTTTGGTTGTAATACACTAAATATTCTTCAATTTCAGCCTGTAATTCAGTGATTGAATGATAGCTCCGTGAGTAAAAACACTCTGATTTTAGTATCGCAAAAAAACTTTCAATCACCGCATTATCGTAGCAATTTCCTCGGCGGCTCATACTTTGAACCGCTTTACCCTCCAACATTTTCACCCATTCCGCCGAACCATACAATACGCCTTGGTCGCTATGAATAATCGGGCATTCTGTCG
>NZ_KE952594.1:14317-59959 GCF_000466335.1 Aggregatibacter sp. oral taxon 458 str. W10330
AGGATTTTTTTCTGTTCATCGCTTAAGCTATTTGTCTCCATACGCATAGCGTATGGTTTTTATAGCCTGACTTTGCCTGGCTATAATCAAAGGCCGTCTGAAAATTCAGACGGCTTTTTTATAACGAAGTGCGGTTAAATTTTTAGGTATTTTTTGTGAATTATCCTAAGAACTCAACCGCTTGTTTTTAAAACTTCACTGTTTCACCATCTTCTGGAATTACTACATTTTCAAGCTTGTTTGCTTGGACAAATTGGCGTAAATCCTTACGGTAAACAGACATATGATTTACTGCATCCATGTGCACTGTGATAAGTTTTGTATTTGGTAGCATTTGACGAGCATGAGCAACATCTTGTAACCCCATAATAATGCCATCATTCGGAAAAGCTAAGGTACGCGCATCACCTGTGTTCATAATCATTACATCAGGTTTATAACGATTAATGGCTTTGTTTACTTCGGCAGTCCAAACTGTGTCACCAACCAAATAAACCGTTGGATGGTCTTTCGCTTGGAATGTTACGCCCATCGCCTCATCTAAAATCTCGGCTAATTGTGGTACAGCGTACATTTCCGTTGTGCCGTGAGAACCGCCGGTTTTATTTAAAATAATACCTTCGAACTCCACCGGTTTTTCTAGCGATAAACTGGTTATGTTAGTAAAACCTTGCGCTTTGAGTAAGTCACCATCCCGTTCATGTTGCACAAAAATTTTGATGGATTTAGGTAAAATTTTTTGTGCAACCTCATCCCAATGATCTTCATGTGTATGAGTCAAAATAATGGCATCAACATCTTTGAAAGTATCTTCTGCTTTCATCGGCAATTCCACAAGTGGATTACGCAAATGGCTATTTAATGTCCCTTCAAAGCCTGCATAACGTCCTTTTTCAGCAAGCATCGGATCAATTAAAAAAGTTTTCCCTGCGTAGTTCAGGCGACCAGTAGCATTGCGGATATGTTGGTAGCTATCAGTGTTTTTAGAGGCAAGATCTACGGCGAAAGTATTTGCGCTAATAGCCAATGCTGTAGTGCTAATTAAGGTTTTTAAGTTCATTGTTTTTCCTTTTCTATACGTTATTGAATGAATAAACATATTATAGTGAGAACAAGATTGCGTAAAAATGGATAAAAAATCAATAAACGTAATAATCGGGTCATTTTTGTGTTATGCTCATATCAAAGTAGGAGAATAAAATGAATACACCCACAGTTGCTTTGATTGTGTATGAACAAATGATGCCCATTCATTTTGCGATGGCATATTCCGTTTTTTCTATGTCGGATTTAAACGGCAAGCCGTTATTTGAGTGTAAAATCGTTAGCGATTCGGACAACCTGACAAACTCGCTATTTCACATACATTTAGATGGAGGTTTAGAGTGGTTGGAGAATGCCGATATTGTTGTGATGACTGGATGGCATGATACTCAAGTGATGCCGAGTGAGGCTTTATTAAGGGCGTTACGGCAAGCATATCAACGTGGTGCGACAGTGGTGGGTTTATGTTATGGTGCCTATGTGTTAGCGTGCAGTGGTCTACTTAACGGCAAAAAAGCAACCACACATTGGCTAGGAGATAGTGATTTTACTTGTCGCTTTCCACAGGTGAAATGGGATTTAAATCCTATTTATTTAGAACAAGATCGACTGATTACCTCCGCAGGAACAGCCGCTTCCATGGATTGTTGTCTTTCTATTGTTCGTAAATTATATGGTGTGAAAATTGCCAATCATATTGCCCGAATGCTGGTTATCCCTCCTCATCGTGAAGGCGGACAAGCACAATTTATCGAACGCCCTATTTCTCGTTCCACACCTAATCATAATATCAATGCGTTGCTTGCTTATTTAAATGAAAATCTGACCGCACTTCATTCGACTGATAGCCTTGCCGAACGTTTGTCAATGAGCCGTAGCACTTTCACCCGACATTTTCGCAAAGCAACCGGAATGTCATTAAATCAATGGTTAATTGAAGCAAGGCTACAACGAGCAAGAGAGCTTTTGGAAAGCACAGATTTATCTATTACTGATATTTCAGAACAAAGTGGATTTCATAGCGATACCGCCTTGCGTCAGCATTTCTTGAAGAAACATAAGATTTCACCGAATCGCTGGCGTAAGCAGTTTCAAATTGAGGATGTTTAGATCTTTTTATTTTAAAGTGCGGTCGGTTTTTCGGGTATTTTGACGTTTGAAACCCTATCCGGATCGCCTTTATGCGAGTCGCTAATATTACAATCCTTTAAGAGGCTATACCCTGAAAAACACTAAAAAATCCCACCGCACTTTGCTATAATGCGTGGCATTCATTTCATTCAAAAAAAGAGAAGAATATGGCGGATTTCCCTTCCATTCGTGACCTAAACGAGCAAAATCTCAACGAAATTTTACAGCTTTCACAACATCATCCTTTGGTGATCACGTTTTATGCGCCAAGCCATGCGGATTCTGTGGCGTTTGTGAAAACCTTGGAAAATTATGCCAATCAATATCAAGGGCAATTTGTATTAGCCAAAGTGAATTGTGAGAAAGAACAAATGGTGGCGGCGCAGTTTCGTATTCAAGCCTTGCCGACCACTTATTTATTTAGAGACGGACAAGCGTTAGATGCTTTTCAGGGGGCATTGGACAACACCACGTTGCAACAGCGTTTAAGTGCCATTTTACCGAAAGAGGAAGAAATCAAATTTAATCAGGCGTTGGATTTGCTTGCGGTGGAAAATTATGAGCAGGCATTGCCGTTGCTGAAAGAAGCGTGGGAGTTGTCTGATCAGAAAAACAGCGACATCGCGCTACTCTATGCAGAAACCTATATCGCCATGAAAAAAACCGAGCCTGCGCAACAGATTTTAAACAAAATCCCGCTACAAGATCGTGACAGTCGCTGGCAAGGTTTACAGGCACAAATTGAGTTGTTGATTAAAGCTGCGGATACGCCGGAAATTCAACAATTACAGGAAGAATTTGCCAAACAGCCAACCCATGATCTCGCATTAAAATTGGCGTTGCAATTACACCAAGCCAACCGCAATGAAGAGGCTTTGGACTTGTTATTTACCATTTTACGTCAAGATTTAGGCGCAGAAGAGGGCAAAATTAAGCAGGAATTTTTATCTATTTTGGCCGCTATCGGCAACAACGATCCGGTAACCAATAAATACCGCCGATTGCTCTATTCGTTGTTGTACTGATAGGAAATCTTCTATAATAGCGCTCGCAAATATTAAGTTGATAAGGATTGATTATGTCAGATATTAAACACGCACAATTACTCATTTTAGGCTCAGGCCCTGCCGGTTACACGGCGGCTATTTATGCGGCACGCGCCAATTTGAAACCGGTGCTCGTCACCGGTTTACAACAAGGTGGACAGCTCACCACCACCAGCGAAATTGAAAACTGGCCGGGGGATTTCGGTGAAACGACCGGCCCGGAATTAATGCAAAGAATGTTGCAACACGCCGAAAAATTTGAGACCGAGATCGTTTTCGATCATATTAACCGTGTAGATTTATCTTCTCGCCCATTCAAATTATACGGCGATGCACAAACCTTTAGCTGCGATGCATTAATCATCGCCACCGGTGCTTCTGCCCGTTATTTAGGCTTACCTTCCGAAGAAAACTTCAAAGGTCGTGGCGTTTCCGCTTGTGCCACTTGTGACGGTTTCTTCTATCGCAACAAACCGGTTGCCGTCATCGGTGGCGGTAACACCGCCGTGGAAGAAGCGCTCTATTTAGCCAACATTGCTTCTGAGGTGCATTTGATCCACCGTCGCGACAGTTTCCGCGCAGAAAAAATTCTCATCGACCGCTTATACAAAAAAGTGGAAGAAGGCAAAATCGTGCTGCATACCAACCGCACTTTAGATGAAGTGTTGGGCGACAACATGGGCGTGACCGGCGTGCGTTTGAAAGACGTGCAATCCGAAGCAACGGAAGAGGTCGCATTAGACGGCGTCTTCGTGGCAATCGGCCATGCACCGAATACGGAAATTTTCCAAGATCAGCTGGAATTAAACAACGGCTATATCGTGGTGAAATCCGGTTTAGACGGCAATGCAACCGCCACTTCCGTGGAAGGCGTTTTTGCCGCAGGCGATGTGATGGATCACAATTATCGTCAAGCCATTACCTCTGCCGGCACCGGCTGCATGGCGGCATTAGATGCTGAGCGTTATTTAGATGCGCAAAAAGCATAACCGTTCAGTCATCGCTCCGAGACAACACATCATCAATACAGGGTGGGCAATAACGCCCACCTTCCATTTTTCTGTTTCTGATAAAACATAACTTATGGATAAATCTCGTCAAAAATATTTGCAACAATGGCTTCGCACACAGCAAAAGCCGATTAAAAAATATTTGAATCTCAACATTCTGCTCGCCACGTTCTCTTCAGTGATTTTAGTGGGGCAGACTTATCTCTTGGCCGCTTTGCTGCATAAGCTCATTATTCTGGGCGAACCGGTCACCGGTTTAGCGCCTTACTTTATCGGCTTAGTCGTCGGCTTTGCGCTACGTGCTCTGATTTTGTGGATCCGAGAAAAAATCGGCTTCAAGTGCGGTCAATTATTACGGAATATGATTCGTCAGCAAATTTTGGATAAAATCCATCAAGTTGGCCCGGCAACGATTAACAATAAACCTGCCGGAAGCTGGGCAACCATCATGTTGGAACAGGTGGAAAACTTGCATAATTTCTACGCCCGCTATTTACCGCAACAAGCGCTTTCCGCCATTGTGCCAATGATTATTCTGATTGCCGTGTTCCCGTTAAACTGGGCAGCCGGTTTGATTTTAATGGGCACCGCGCCGCTGATTCCTATCTTCATGATTTTAGTGGGTAAAGCTGCAGCAGACAGCAGCCAAAAGAACATGGATACCCTTGCGCGGTTAAGCGGTCAATTCCTCGATCGTCTGCGCGGTTTGGAAACCTTACGTTTATTCGACCGCACTTCCGAGCAAACCCGCCATATTGAAAACAGCACGGAAGATTTCCGTGAAACTACCATGGATGTGCTAAAAATGGCGTTCCTCTCCTCTGCCGTCCTCGAGTTTTTCACTTCGATTTCTATTGCATTAATGGCGGTGTATTTCGGTTTCAGTTATTTAGGGCAAGTGGAATTCGGCAGTTACGGCACGCCGATTACACTCTTTATCGGTTTCTTCTGCCTCATTCTTGCACCGGAGTTTTACCAACCCTTACGCGACCTCGGCACTTATTATCATGACCGTGCAGCCGGTATTGGTGCGGCAGATGCCATCGTGGATTTCTTGGAAGAAGATTATTTAATCGCTCAAGGCAACAGCAAAGCGGCATTTGAAAGCCAAAGTGCGGTGGAAATTTCAGGTGAAAATGTGGTGGTCTTGTCGCCACAAGGCAAACCGCTGACAGAAGCGCTGAATTTCCATATTCCCGCGCAGAGCCACATCGCGATTGTGGGACAAAGCGGTGCCGGAAAAACCTCGCTGATCAATGCCATTTTGGGCTTTTTACCTTATGAAGGCAGCCTAAAAATCAACGGGCAAGAATTGCGCGATGTCGATTTAGCCCAATGGCGCAAACACATTGCCTGGGTTGGACAAAACCCGTTGTTGTTGCAAGGCACGATTAAAGAGAATTTATTATTGGGTGACATTCAAGCTTCCACGCAAGAAATTGATCACGCGTTGGCCTTAGCGCAAGCGAAAGAATTTACCGACCGTCTCGGATTAGAGGCAGAAATTAAAGAAGGTGGTATTGGCGTGTCCGTGGGTCAAGCACAACGTTTGGCCGTTGCTCGTGCGCTACTGCGTAAAGGTGATTTGTTGTTACTGGATGAACCGACCGCCAGCCTCGATGCGCAATCGGAAAATCAGGTATTACAAGCCTTGCAACACATCAGTCGCCAACAAACAACCGTGATGATCACCCACCGCATTGAAGATCTGAAACAATGCGACACCATTTTAGTGATGCGCCACGGACAAATTATTCAGCAGGGGCATTTTGACCAACTGCAACATCAAGGTTTCTTCGCCGAATTATTGGCACAACGACAACAGGATATTAACTAATGCGTGCTTTATTGCCTTTTATTCGTTTATTTAAATTTGCCAAACTGCCGTTAATTTTCGGTGGTTTGTTAATGATTTTAGGACTTGCCTCCAGCATCGGGTTGCTTACCCTTTCCGGTTGGTTCCTCGCAGCGACCGCCATTGCCGGCTTAGGCTCGCTGTTTAACTTTTTCTATCCATCTGCCAGCGTACGCGGTTTAGCCATCGGGCGCACTGTGGCGCGCTATTTTGAAAAAGTCGTCACCCATGATGCCACTTTCCGCGTGTTAGCCAAATTACGCGTGCAAGTATTTAGCAAAATTATTCCGTTAAGCCCGGGCGTGCTCAATCGCTATCGTAACAGCGATTTATTAAACCGTTTGGTTGCCGATGTGGATACCTTGGATGGTCTTTATCTTCGCCTGATTGCACCATTTATCAGCGCCATTGTGGTGATTACATTTATTACCATTGGATTAAGTTTCGTTCATGTGCCACTTGCACTGTTCCTTGGTCTCACGTTACTGACATTATTATTGGTGATTCCAACAATCTTTTACCATCTGGGCAACAAATTCGGCGCAAAATTAACCCAATCCCGCGCCCTGTACCGTACACAATTTGTGGAATTTATTCAGGCTCAAGCGGAATTGTTGCTGTTTAACGGGGAAGAAAAACTAAAAGATAAATTGAGCCAAACAGAACAGCAATGGCAAGCCTATCAACAACAGGAAGCGAATTTATCGGGATTTTCCACCGCACTTTTGTTGTTCGCCAACGGCTTGGTGTTATGTATTGTGATGTGGTTTGCCGCGCAAGTGGATTTGGGCAGCGATGAATACCGCGCAGCGTTGATTGGCTTGTTTGCCTTTGCCGCCCTCGCCTCTTTTGAAATTTTAATGCCGATCGGCGCCGCATTTTTGCACATCGGGCAAATGGTGGCGTCGGCTGAACGGGTAACGGATATTATCGAACAGCAACCCCTGGTGGATTTTTCCGGTACGCAACTTGTTGAAAGCCAAACTCAAGCGCCGTTATTGCAAATTAATCACGTTCATTTCACTTATCCGCAACGTGATAACCCGGCATTAGTGGACTTAAATCTCCATATTGAAGCCGGTGAAAAACTTGCCATTTTAGGGAAAACCGGCAGCGGCAAATCGACGCTACTTCAATTATTGGTACGCAATTATGATGCCAACCAAGGAGAAATCTTATTCGCCGGCAATCGCATTCAAGCCTATAGCGAAAGCAGTTTACGCCAACAATTTTGTTTCTTAACGCAACGCGTGCATGTGTTTAGCGATACGTTGCGTAACAACTTGCAACTGGCTACCCATGCGCCATTGAGCGATGAAAAAATGGTTGCTGTGCTACAACAAGTGGGCTTGGAAAAATTAGTGAATCAAGAACAAGGATTAGATTTATGGCTGGGAGACGGCGGTCGTCCTTTATCGGGCGGTGAACAACGTCGTTTAGGCTTAGCGCGTGTGTTATTAAATGATGCGCCTATTTTACTCTTAGATGAACCGACAGAAGGTTTGGATCGCGAAACCGAACGCAATATTCTGCAAGCGATTTTAGCACACAGTGTCGGTAAAACCTTGATTATGGTGACGCACCGTTTAACCGCCATTGAGCAATTTGATCAACTTGTGATGATCGATAACAGTCGATTAATTGAACAAGGTTCGTACAGCGAATTGATCAATAAAGAAAATGGCTTTTTCAAGCAACTGACACAACGTATTTAAAAGGAAGGGCTGGAAAGGTGGAAACCTTTCCGGCTTAGTCTCGGCACACGAAAATTCTGACTCTGGCTGCTTTCTTCCGAACCTGACCTGGTAAACCAGACTTCATTGCGAGGGACCGAAAAGGTTTCCATTGAATTAACCGCAAGATTTGATCGCGCGATTAAGGCTTCGCATTATGCAATAAGCCCTCTTGAATTGCAAATATTATCTCCGGATCACGTCAAGACAGCCTGAACTTTAAACAAATGAGGAAAATTATGACCGCACTTAATCAACTGATTGAACTGTTAAAACTGGAAAAAATCGACGATTTACTTTTTCGCGGTGCAAGCCAAGATCTCGGGTTTCGCCAAGTGTTCGGTGGTCAAGTCGTGGCGCAGGCGCTTTCTGCTGCGATTCAAGTCGCCCCGCAAGATCGTTTTTTACATTCTTGCCACGCCTATTTTCTCTCGCCGGGCGACAGCCAATATCCGATTATTTATGATGTCGAAATTTTACGCGAGGGCAGAAATTTTACGGCGATGCGGGTAAAAGCCATTCAACATAAATCACCGATTTGTCACATTACCACCTCCTTCCAAACCTTAGAACAAGGCTTTGAACACCAAAGCGAGATGCCAAAGGTAGAAGCACCTGATGCCCTCATGTCAGAAAGCTCGGTCATTCAGCAAATGGCACAAACCATTCCGGAAGCCGTGCGCGATAAATTTACGGCAGAGCGTCCCTTTGATATTCGCACCAAATATTTAAATAATCCGTTCCGCGGACACAAACTGCCACCACAACAATACTCTTGGGTACGTACCAATGGCGAAGCACCGACAGACTATCGCATTCAACAATGTCTGCTTGCCTACTTCTCCGATTTTCATTGCATTTTGACCGCACTTCATCCCCATGAAAAAGGCTTTTTACAAAAAGGCATGAAAGTCGCCACCATCGACCATTCTATTTGGTTTCATCGCCCGTTTGATATGAATGATTGGTTGCTCTATGCCATTGAAAGTAACAACGCCTATGCCGCCCGTGGCCTTGCACGTGGTCAATTTTTTGCAGCAGATGGCAGATTAATTGCGACCACCCAACAAGAAGGGTTAATTCGTTACGTTCCGGAAGAACAATAAAAAACGAGGGAAAAAATGACCGCACTTTATGCCGCTCAAGATTTTTGGCATGCCGTTACCACAGCACTGCAAACCACGGATCCGTTAGAAAAATGCCGCCTAGTGAATCATCTTTATGATGCGCTATTACCGCAGATTAAATTGACGGAATTATCCGATTTTCCGGAAGTCACGCCACAAATGGATCTTGCCGGTATTCCGGAGAAGCCACGGCTCGTTGCACCGAAAGATGTGCCGAAACGTTCTTTCGCCACAGAAGAAGGTTATGCCGCAACGTTGCACGCTATTGCCCATATTGAATTTAATGCCATTAATTTAGGCTTAGATGCAGCTTGGCGGTTTGGCCGAAATGCGCAACAAGAATTAAGCGAGGGCATGGCATTTGTAAAGGATTGGCTACGTGTCGCACGTGAAGAAAGCACCCATTTTTCCTTAGTCAACTCACATTTGCAGACCCTTGGATATCAATACGGCGATTTTGAAGCCCATGCCGGTTTATGGGAAATGGCACAGGCAACTGCGCATGATATTTGGGAACGTATGGCATTAGTACCACGTGTACTGGAAGCGCGAGGGCTGGATGCCACGCCTGTGTTACAAGAAAAAATTGCGCAACGGAAAGACATGGCTGCCGTCAAGATTTTAGATGTGATTTTAACGGATGAAATCGGACACGTTTATATCGGCAATCATTGGTATCACGCACTTTCCGCCAAACGAGGATTGGATGCCATGAAATGCTTTACCGAATTGCTACATAAATATCGTATTGTGATTTTTAAAGGGGTAATCAACACAGATGCCCGTTTACAAGCCGGGTTCACGCAACATGAATTAGATTGGATTTATGAAGTGGAACAGACATTAAAGTCGTACATTAAGCAGTAAAAAATAAAATGCCCGATAAGAAATATTATCGGGCATTTTTTTAGAATCGAACGCCAGTGCCAACACCCACGCCAACACCGACACCGACGGAACAGGCGCTGAGAGTCCAAACAATAAATAATGTCATGATAATTTTTTTTCATTTAGTCCTCTTTTTTCACTTGTTCAATATTCTGGTATAGCCGATAAATCCCGATAAGATCGCGCTTGGCGATAGATTTAAAGGGCAACAATAAATAGTAAATACAACGATAATGTTCTACGGATGCCAACATATCCAGCCACTCCTGTGGCTCGCAACATTCACGGTATTTTCGCATAACATCGCAAATGATCTCATCGGACAATTCATCTTCACGACATAAATTATAGATAAACAGCAACAAATCACGCGCTTTTTGCTTACTTAAAGCCCGCTTGGTCGCATTCACTTCAAAATCAATAAACAACACTTGACCATCACGCCATAGAATATCGCGAATTGCCGGACGTCCGTGCACCAACCCTTGTTGATGCAAAGTCGCCAATGCCACCGCCGCATCTAATAAAATAGCGCGTTTTTGTTGTTCGGAAAGATGAAGCCCCATCCAATGGGCCACACTGTTTCCGCCGTCCTCCAACACTAAGAAATCCTCACCAAACATTTCAAGGTGCGGCACCGGCGCTTGATGTTCCTCAAGATATTGCAAACTTTGAATTTCGTTTTTAAAGGCTTGTTTCGGTTTTGGTTTCAAAAAATGCCACACACCGTGTAATTGTTCCGGTTGTTTCAACCAAAAATCTTTATCGTTATAAGTAAAATGATATACGCGCTCACCTTTATGCTCGGCAAGCACTTGCTGAACATATTCCTCAAAAGGCAATGCAGATAATTGCGACATATTTTCGTTCCTCACAAACATAAAGTGCGGTCAAAACTCACCGCACTTTTATTTTTTAGCTTGTTATCCAAAGCAAATTACAACGCTTTTAAGATGTCATCCACACGTTCTTTCGCATCACCAAACAGCATTTGCGTGTTTTCTTTGAAGAACAATGGATTTTGTACGCCGGCGTAACCGGTATTCATGGAACGTTTGAATACCACCACGTTAGCCGCTTTCCACACTTCCAATACCGGCATACCGGCGATTGGGCTGTGCGGATCGTCCATCGCCGCAGGGTTTACGGTGTCGTTCGCGCCGATAACCAAAACGGTGTCGGTGTCAGCGAAATCGTCATTGATTTCATCCATTTCCAACACGATGTCGTAAGGCACTTTGGCTTCTGCCAATAACACGTTCATGTGGCCCGGCAAACGTCCGGCAACCGGGTGGATACCAAAACGCACGTTTACGCCACGCTCACGTAATTTTTGGGTGATTTCCGCCACCGGATATTGTGCTTGCGCCACCGCCATGCCGTATCCTGGGGTGATAATGACAGAGCTGGAGTTTTTCAATAATTCCGCCACTTCTTCTGCAGTGGTTTCGCGGTGTTCGCCTTGTTCCGTATCGGAAGACACTTGAACATCATTACCAAAACCACCGGCGATAACGCTGATGAAAGAGCGGTTCATGGCTTTACACATGATGTAAGACAAGATCGCACCGGAAGAACCCACCAACGCACCCGTCACAATTAACAGGTCGTTGCTGAGCATAAAGCCAGCTGCTGCCGCTGCCCAACCGGAATAGGAGTTCAGCATGGACACCACCACCGGCATGTCTGCACCACCGATAGAGGCCACTAAATGCCAACCGAAAGCGAGTGCAATTACCGTCATGATTAATACCGGGAAGATGTTTTCCGGTTCATTTAAGAACGCCACCATTAATAAGGCAGAAACGATAAGTGCGGCTAAGTTTAATTTGTGGCGGTGTGGCAACATTAAGGCTTTAGAATTAATTTTTCCGCTTAATTTACCAAATGCCACCACAGAGCCGGTGAATGTCACCGCACCAATGAAGATCCCCAAGAACACTTCCACGTTATGCACGCTGGCAAGTGCGGCTTGTTCTGCCAAGAATTTCGCTTGTTCTACGTCATTTAAACCATTCGGCATGGTTGGGATATCATGCAAACCATAGCTGTTATAGCCCACCAATACAGCAGCCAAACCGACAAAACTGTGCAAGATCGCCACCAATTCCGGCATTTCTGTCATTTCGACTTTTAATGCACGTTGAATACCGATCGCCCCACCAATCACCATCGCAATGATGATCCATAACGTGCCTTCGGATTTTGGCCCGAAGATGGTGGCGATGAGGGCAATCCCCATCCCGATAATGCCGTACCAGCATCCTGCTTTCGCCGTTTCGTGTTTAGAAAGACCGGCTAAGCTCATAATGAAGAGCAACGCTGCCACAATATACGCAGCTTGTACAAAACCTTCTGACATGATTTTCTCCTTAGCCTTTTCTAAACATGGAAAGCATACGTTGAGTGACGCGGAAGCCACCAAAAATGTTGATGCTTGCCACTAAAATCGCAATAAACGCCAACACACTAATGAAGAAATGACCTTGTGAGATTTGCAATAACGCCCCCACGATGATAATTCCTGAAATGGCATTTGTTACCGCCATCAATGGGGTATGCAGCGCATGGCTAACATTCCAAACCACATAGTAACCCACGACACAAGCCAAGACGAACACGGTGAAGTGAGAAAGGAAAGCCGCCGGCGCAATAGAGGTGAGCCATAAGAAAAGCACACCCACAGCCGCCATAATGCCGTATTTTTTACGCGGATCCGTTGGTTTTTCTTCCTCTTTTTTGACCGCACTTGCGGCTTTCGCTTGTTGTTGCGGTTGAGCGGAAACTTGAATAGGCGGAGCTGGCCATGTGACTTCGCCATCACGAATCACTGTCACGCCACGTAATACCACGTCGTCGAAATTGATGTCGATTTGACCGTCTTTATTTTTGCAAAGCAATTTCAATAAGTTAACAAGGTTGGTACCGTAAAGTTGGGAAGATTGCGTTGGTAAGCGGCTTGGTAAATCGGTGTAACCAATGATTTTCACTTGATTATCGGTAACCACCACTTCGCCGGCTTTACTCAATTCACAGTTACCGCCGGTCGCTGCGGCTAAATCCACAATCACGCTACCCGGCTTCATGGATTCCACCATTTCTTTGGTGATTAAGCGCGGTGCAGGTCTACCCGGAATTAATGCGGTGGTAATGATAATGTCCACTTCTTTCGCTTGTTCTGCATAAAGGGCAAGTGCGCGACGATTGAACTCCTCAGACATGACTTTGGCATAGCCATCGCCGCTGCCGCCTTCTTCTTTGAAATCGATTTCAAGGAAGCTGGCGCCCATACTTTCTACTTGTTCTTTTACTTCCGGACGGGAGTCAAAAGCACGTACAATGGCACCTAGACTGTTTGCTGCGCCAATCGCAGCAAGACCGGCAACACCCGCACCAATCACCAACACTTTTGCCGGCGGCACTTTACCTGCGGCGGTAATTTGTCCGGTAAAGAAACTGCCAAATTCATGTGCGGCTTCCACCACGGCACGATAACCGGCAATATTTGCCATCGAACTTAATGCATCCAACGCTTGCGCACGAGAAATACGCGGCACGGCATCCATCGCCAACACATTGATTTTTTTCGCTGACAGTTTTTCCATGAGCTGCGGATTTTGCGCAGGCCAGATAAAGCTGACTAAGGTTGCCCCTTCTTTAATTAAAGCGATTTCATCGTCGGTCGGCGCGTTGACTTTAAAAATAATGTCCGCTTGCCAAACCTGTGCGGCATCACCGACTTTTGCACCGGCAGCTACAAATGCCTGATCTTCAAAACTGGCTTTGAAACCCGCATCATGTTCAACAATTACGTCGAAACCGAGCTTCAAAATTTGCTGAACCGTTTTCGGCGTTGCCGCCACTCGACTTTCATTATCAAGCCGTTCTCTAGGTACACCAATTAACATAATGATTCCCTTTGATTGGTTAAGATTTAGGTAACAAACTTACCCGCCCGAAATGACGCCTCTAGGCAGTCAAATTAGCCCCACTCTATCATTAATCCCTTAAAAACTAAAAAATTTTTTCGGCTTTTTATTCAATATGTGATCCCTATTGCAATTTGTGGTAGCACATAAAAAAAATTAGAAATTCATTCCTCGCTTTGCTATCTTAGCGCGCGAATATTTTGACTGCCATTTCACATTCGGTCAGTTAAAAACACGGAAAAACTTAACCGCACTTTGATGCTCAAGGTCAAACACAATGCAATTACCTCCTCTACAATCCGCCACCTTAATCCGTCGTTACAAACGTTTCTTAACCGATGTGCAACTGCCAAACGGCGATATCACCACGCTGCACTGCGCCAATACCGGCGCGATGATCGGCTGCGGCGCGGAAGGCGACACCGTTTGGTATTCCACCTCTGACAGCGCCACACGAAAATACCCAAGTTCATGGGAATTAACGCAATTAGCCAATGGCAATCTGGTTTGCATTAACACGCACCGTTCTAATCAGCTCACCTTTGATGCCTTACAAAAAAAGCAAATTCTCGAACTGGCTATGTATGATGAAATTCATCCGGAAGTGAAATACGGCGAGGAAAACAGCCGTATCGATTTTCTGCTAAAAGGTAACAATCTGCCCGATTGTTATGTGGAAGTGAAATCCATTACTTATGTGGATAACGACAAAAAACTCGGTATGTTTCCCGATGCTGTCACCACGCGCGGACAAAAACACTTGCGCGAATTGATCGCCATGAAAAAGCAAGGTCATCGCGCCGTGATTTTCTTCTGTGGATTACACGACGGCTTCGATCATTTCCAAATCGCGAAACACATTGATCCGAAATATCACGAACTCTTTCTCCATGCGCTCAATGAAGGGGTTGAGGCTTACGCCTATACGGCTGAATTTGAAAAAACGCAGGGAATTCCGACCGCACTTCATCTCACAAAGGTCGTACCACTTAAGCTAAATGGGATTTAAGTAAATTATTTGAGAATTATTTTCATTAAAGTGCTTGACATTAATTTTGAGAATAATTATCATTTAATCATTCAAACAACAATAGATAATCACTCCAACTTCAACGCCTCATCCCCCACAAGAGGCGTTTTTTTTCGCCTGAAATCTGCCCTTTCCCTTAAAAATAATTCAAATTTAGCGAATAATCTCTATAATGTAGCCTTTCGGTAAATTGAATAACATTAGGAAAAGACATGACTGATATGAATACCGTTCTCGCGGAACTAAAACGCGGCGTAGATGAAATTCTTTCTGAACAGGATTTAATTGAAAAACTTAAAGAAAATCGCCCATTGCGCGTGAAACTCGGCGCAGACCCTACTGCACCGGATATTCATTTAGGTCACACTGTGGTATTAAACAAATTACGTCAATTCCAACAATTAGGCCACGAAGTTTATTTCTTAATCGGTGACTTCACCGGCATGGTGGGCGATCCGTCCGGGAAAAACACGACTCGTCCACCGCTTAGCCGCGAAGATGTGTTACGTAATGCGGAAACCTACAAACAACAAATTTACAAAATTCTCGATCCGCAAAAAACCCATATTGTATTCAACTCTGAATGGTTGGGTAAATTAGGCACCGAAGGCATGATTCGTTTAGCAAGCAACTACACTGTTGCCCGAATGTTAGAACGTGATGATTTCAAAAAACGTTTCTCTAACAATCAACCCATTGCGATTCATGAATTTATTTACCCGCTCTTGCAAGGTCATGATTCTGTTGCGTTGGAAGCCGATGTTGAGTTAGGCGGAACCGACCAAAAATTCAATTTATTAGTGGGTCGTGAATTACAAAAATCTGCCGGTCAAAAACCACAAGTGGCGATTACCCTGCCATTATTAGTGGGCTTGGATGGCGAGAAAAAAATGTCTAAATCCCTCGGCAACTATATCGGTGTCACCGAAGCGCCAAGTGAAATGTTCGGCAAAATCATGTCCATTTCCGATGACTTAATGTGGGATTGGTACAACCTGCTTTCTTTCCGTCCATTAGCAGAAATTGCCCAATTGAAAGCAGATGTGGCAAACGGCAAAAATCCACGCGATGTCAAAATCTTATTAGCCAAAGAAATTATTGCCCGTTTCCATGATGAGGCAGCGGCAGAGGCGGCTGAACAAGAATTTATCAACCGCTTCCAAAAAGGCGCGATGCCGGATGACATGCCTGAATTTACCTTTGAAGGCGAAATCGGGCTTGCCAACTTGTTAAAAGAAGCCGGTTTAGTGGCTTCGACTTCAGAAGCCAACCGTATGGTACAACAAGGTGGCGTGAAAATTGACGGTGAAAAAGTAGAAGACGCCAAACTTGTTATTAGCACTTCGACTGCGGTTTACCAAGTGGGTAAACGTAAGTTCGCCAAGGTCACGGTGAAATAAAAACATCATAAAAACGAACCGCACTTATGGCTTCATAAAGTGCGGTTATTTTTATCCGCGTTTTTTAGGGCTAACACAAGGAGCAGAATATGCATCAAAAGATCTGGGTATTAGGTGATGCCGTAGTGGATTTAATCCCCGACGGAGAAAATCATTATTTGCGTTGTGCTGGCGGCGCCCCGGCAAACGTGGCGGTAGGTATTGCCCGTTTAGGCGGTGAAAGTGCGTTTATCGGTCGCGTGGGCAAAGATCCATTGGGCGAATTTATGCAACAAACCCTACAACAGGAAAACGTACAAACCAGCCACATGATTCTTGATCCGCAACAGCGTACTTCCACGGTTATCGTCGGGTTAGATTACGGCGAACGGAGCTTTACCTTTATGGTGAACCCAAGTGCCGACCAATTTTTACAAGTGGCGGATTTACCGAATTTTCAAGCAAACGAATGGCTCCATTGTTGCTCCATTGCCTTAATTAACAATCCTTCTCGTGAAACCACCTTTGAAGCGATTCGCCGAATTAAAGCCGCGGGCGGATTCTTCTCTTTCGATCCGAATTTGCGCGAATCCCTTTGGTCAAGTTTTGACGACATGAAGCAAACCGTTATGCAAGCTGTGGCATTGGCAGATGTATTGAAATTCTCAGAAGAAGAATTAACGCTGCTCACTGACACACAAACCCTAGACGACGCATTTGAAAAAATCACCGCACTTTATCCGGAAAAATTGATCATTGTGACCTTGGGCAAAGACGGTGCACGCTATCATTTAGCCGATAAACAAGATGTGGTTGCCGGCAAAGCCTTAAAACCGGTTGACACTACAGGTGCAGGCGATGCCTTTGTCGGCGGTCTTCTTGCTGGGCTTTCACAACATTCAGATTGGAAAGAAATTTCTGTGCTTGAGCAAATTCTTCGTCAGGCTAACGCTTGTGGCGCGTTAGCTACCACGGCAAAAGGCGCGATGTCTGCCTTGCCAAATAAGGCGCAACTGGCAGCATTTTGTGACAACGTCGCACTGTAACAAATATCTTCACGATGCGATATTTTCTGTGTTTTTTCTGTTTTATTCTCCCCCTCGCTTTGCAAGCGCGCATGGCAGATTGTTTTGTGGTGGGAATTAGCGACGGCGACACGTTCACCTGTTTAACGGCAAATCTCAACCCCATTAAAGTGCGGTTAGCCGAAATCGACGCACCGGAAAAAGCACAGCCTTTCGGGAAAAAATCCCGTCAAATGCTGGGTTCGCTTATTCATAAACGCCATGTGACATTAAATATTCAAGGTTACGATCGCTATCAGCGCACCTTGGCAACGGTGTATGATAAGCAAGGGCAAAACATCAATTTAATCATGGTACAACAAGGCATGGCGTGGGCTTATCGGCAATATTTACAGGATGTTGCCTATTTACAGGCTGAGCAAATGGCAAGAGAACGTCGACGCGGTTTGTGGCGCGATCCCTCGCCTATTGAACCCCATTTATGGCGTCAACAACAAAGAAGGTAAAAATGCATTTTGATCCTCTGATATTTCGTCAAGACTTTCCCTACTTCACTCATGAAAAGGCGGTGATTTATCTTGATAATGCCGCAACCACCCTCAAACCGCAGTGCTTAATCGAGGCAACGGTTGCCTTTTATCAATCCGCCGGTTCGGTGCATCGCAGTCAATATGACGAAAAACAGACCGCACTTTATGAACAGGCTCGTCGCCGGGTTAAGCAGTTAATTCATGCCGAAAGCGAACAGGCAGTGATTTGGACATCAGGCACGACCCAGGCCATTAACACGGTGGCAAACGGTTTATTGCCGCATCTCAATGCCGGCGATGAAATCATAATCAGTGAAGCGGATCATCATGCCAATTTCGTCACATGGCACCAAGTGGCAAAGAAAACCGGCGCAATCATTCATGTCTTGCCGATATTGGATAATTGGCTAATCGACACCAATGCCTTATTACAAAAACTCAGCCCTCGCACCAAATTGGTGGCATTAAATTTTGCCTCTAATGTCACCGGCACACAGCAACCTGTTAAACAATTGATTGAATTGATTCGTGCGCGCAGTGCTGCACGGGTTTTAGTGGATGCGGCACAAGCCATTAGCCATATCAAAATTGACTTGGCTGAATTAGATGCCGATTTTATTGCCTTTTCCGCCCATAAAATTTACGGACCTACCGGACTTGGCGTGTTAAGCGGAAAACTAGATGCGTTAAATTTATTACAGCCCTTGCAGTACGGCGGCAAGATGATTAGCAAAGTGAGTAAACAACACATCACCTTTGCTGAACTGCCTTATCGCTTAGAAGCCGGCACACCGAATATTGCCGCCGTGATTGGCTTTAACGCCGTGCTAGAATGGTTAAGCCAATGGGATATTGGCGAAATGGAAGAAAACGCCGTACGCTTGGCAGAAATGACCCGTCAACGTTTATCCTCTTATCAACAATGCAAATTATTTAACTCACCACAACCCAGTTCGGTCGTCAGCTTTGTCTTTGAGGATATTAACGCCTTCGATTTAGCCACGCTATTAGCCGAACAAAATATCGCTTTACGTGTTGGTGAACATTGCGCACAGCCTTATTTGGCAAGATTAGGACAGGCCGCTATCCTGCGCTTATCCTTTGCGCCCTATAATATCGCCTCAGACGTTGAAGCATTTTTTAACGCCTTAGATAAAAGTTTAGAATTATTAAGATGAACATTGAACAACAATTACGCAATGCCACAACATGGGAAGAACGCTACCGTTTGATTATTCAGGCCGGCAAAAATCTCCCCATGCCAAATGAAAATGAATTAGCCCAGATGAAAATCATTCCGGGTTGCGAAGTACAAGTATGGTTTAAATTCACCGAAAAAAACGACCGCACTTTTCACTTTCAAGCCTATAGCGAAGCGCGGATTATGAACGGTTTATTATGGATTTTGTTGCAACACATTGAAAACAAAAGCGCAGAACAATTACGCCATTTTGATTTAACCGCTTATTTCACCCAACTTGGCATTGCTCAACGTTTAAGCACGACCCGCCTAAACGGTTTAAAACACATTGAACAGATTTTGCATCATTTGTAAAAGCGATTTGAGGACAAGATTCTAGGCTAACTTACAAAGTTAGCCTAACGTCATGAATATATTATTTTGGTAGGTCGTCTAAGAGACTGTCTTTTGCCGCAGTGAGGTATTGCAGCATAGACCAAATCGTCAAAATCGCCGCAATATAAAGTAGGATAATGGCAGCGACTTCCATGTAAACGTTATAACGCCACAATAAACCGCCCAACGCTAACATTTGTGAGGTGGTTTTTACCTTGCCTAACCAAGACACCGCCACTTTGCTGCGACTGCCTAATTCCGCCATCCATTCGCGCAAGGCGGAGATAATAATCTCTCGAGAAATCACCACAATCGCCGGCAGCGTAATCCAAAAGGTATGGTTGTACTCCACCACTAAAACAAGCCCGGCAACTACCATCACTTTATCCGCTACCGGATCTAAAAATGCACCAAAACGCGTAGTTTGTTTCCATTTGCGGGCGAGATAGCCGTCCAGCCAGTCTGTGACACCGGCAATAAAGAAAAGAAGCGTAGTTAAAAAAGGCGCCCAATCGAAGGGAAGATAGAAAGCAATAATGAAGAAGGGAATTAAAATAACTCGAAATATCGTTAAAAAAATGGGGATGTTTAATTTCATGATTTGCGTTCTACCAAGGGTGAATTATGAAGTTATTCTAAATCAGATTTGGTGATTTTTAAATGCCTTATGCGTAAATTTGCGTAAAAAGGAACTAGTTCCAAAACAAATTTAGCGTTAATATTTTTACCCGAAAAAACAACCGCACTTTTAATCCATTTTCCCCTTTTTTGTAGGATATTATCATGTCAAAAAAATCATTAGCCACCACCTTAGTACATGCCGGAAGAAAAAAACGTTATACCCTTGGTTCAGTCAATCCGGTTGTGCAACGCGCCTCTTCCCTTGTTTTCGAGACGTTAGAAGATAAAAAGCACGCCACGCTGCATCGCGCAAAAGGTGAGCTTTTTTATGGCCGTCGCGGTACCTTAACCCATTTTGCTTTGCAAGATGCGATGACCGAATTAGAGGGCGGCGCAGGCTGCTATTTATACCCTTGTGGTGCAGCGGCAGTCACGAATAGCATTCTTTCTTTTGTGAAAAACGGGGATCATGTGCTAATGACCGGTGCGGCTTATGAGCCGACACAGGATTTCTGCAATGTTGTATTAAAAAAATTAGGCGTAAGCACGACCTTTTATGATCCGATGCTAGGCGACAAAATCGCCGACCTCGTCCAACCGAATACGAAAGTATTATTTCTCGAAGCCCCAAGTTCTCTCACCATGGAAGTGGCGGATATTCCGGCAATTGTTTCTGCCGTGCGTAATATCAACCCAGAGATTGTTATTATGATCGATAACACGTGGGCAGCCGGTGTGTTGTTCAAGGCTTTGGAACATGATATTGATATTTCGATTCAGGCGGGCACGAAATATTTAGTGGGACATTCCGATGTGATGATTGGCACAGCTGTTGCCAATGCCCGTTGTTGGGATCAATTACGCGAACATTCTTATTTAATGGGGCAAATGGTGGATGCCGACAGCGCCTATACCACAGCTCGCGGACTGCGTACACTCAATATTCGCTTAAAACAACATGAAGAAAGCAGCATAAAAGTGGCACAATGGTTGGCACAACAACCGCAAGTGAAAGCAGTGTATCATCCTGCCTTGCCAAGTTGCCCCGGCAATGCCTTTTTTAAACGGGATTTTACCGGTTCAAGCGGATTATTCTCTTTTGAGTTAAAACAAAAATTAACACAACAACAGCTTGAAGCCTTTATGAATCATTTTGAGTTATTCACCATGGCTTATTCTTGGGGCGGCTTTGAATCTTTGATTCTCTATAATCAACCGGAGGAAGTTGCCAAAATCCGTCCGAATATTCCGCGAAAATTAGAAGGCACCTTAATTCGTATTCATATTGGTTTAGAAGATGTGGATGATTTAATTGAAGATTTACGCGCAGGATTTAAACGATTAGCACAAAATTAAGGTGACGATTTATTAGACAGTCTTACCTTAAAACTGTGATCTGTGTCAGAAAATGGAGAGAAAAAAGTAAGGTTACTGTTGACACGCTTATTTTTCTTTGCCAAGATCGTGACACTTCAAAAGAAGTAATCTGAATGATTCATTGATGCTAATTTAATGAAAAAGTTCAAAACTGACCTTAATAACAAATAATTTCTGAAAAGGAATGAAGATTATGAAAAAGACAGTAATCGCATTAGCAATCGCTGCTTTCGCAGCAACCGGCGCAGCAAACGCTGCAACAGTTTATAACCAAGATGGTACTAAAGTTGAACTTGGTGGTTCTGCTCGTATCTTCTTAGGAAAAGTTGGTCATGACTTTGATAATGCCAATTTTGGAAAATCCCAACGAGGAGACCTTAAAGATGATGGTTCTCGTATTAAAGTCAATGCATCTCACACATTAGACAATGGTTTATCTGCATTCGTGGGCTATGAAACTCGTTTTAAAGATAAACAAAAAGAAAATCAAGAAGGTTCTGGAACGACTTTTGGTAACATTGTCACAAATAAATTATTTGTGGGTTTTGGTTTTGAAAACGTGGGTAAATTAAGTTTCGGTCGTCAAGCCACTACTGCAGATGATGTATTAGGTGATGGCTTATACTATCGTTCAGGTAAGCTCAACCCGCTAACTACTAGTGCGGATAAATCTATTAAATTCCGTTCTGCTGATTTCGAAGGCTTTAGCTTCGGTGCTGACTACCTATTCGGTAATCCAGAAAAATATACTACAAATGATAGCTATAAAAATGGTGCGGGTGTAACTGCGTTCTATAACTATGACTTTGAAAAAAATCATAACATTGAATTCGCAGCAGGCTACACTTTCGATCAATATGATTCTGTGAACTCTTCTTCAACATCACAAAAAAATCATAACTGGTTATTATCTTCCCACTATAGATTAGATGCATTCAGATTCGCAGTGGCTTACGGTCAAAGCACTGAAAAAGTGACTGGTGCAACACATGACACCAAAGGCAAATACATCTTCTTAGAAAGCAAATATGACTTAGCAGATGTAGCAGGTATCCCATCTACCCTTGGTTTACAATGGGAACGTTACAGTGAAAAAGACTATAATGGTCAAGATCAAGGTAAAAGCATTAAAAACCAATACATCGCAATGGCTGACTATAAGTTAAGCAAAAATGTTATTCCTTACGTACAATATACACGCGCGACTGAAAAAGATAACGTTGGTCAACGTACCAGTGAAAACGTCTATGGTGCAGGTTTACGTGTACACTTCTAATTTGAGTTAATACTCATTAAAAAGGCCGACGTTATGTCGGTCTTTTTTTTTGAATAAACTTCGTCTTTTCTCTGTTAAACAGAATCCAAAAATAGCATATAATCGTTTAACAGCGTAACTTTTTCAGTTTTGGAGGATGGCAAAATGCAAAAATGGTTTAAACAGAGTTTAGGTTTGGTGTGTCTTTCGTCTTTATTTTTTAGCCAACAGGTGGCGGCAGAAGGACGTTTGACCGTGTATTGTACAGTGCAAAATGCGTTGTGTGAAAAAGTGACGACACAGTTCGGTGAAAAATATGACGTGAAAACCGAATTTGTTCACGGAGGTACGGAAACCATTTTTGGCAAGATCAACGCTGAGAAAGACAATCCGCAGGCAGATTTTTGGTATGGCGGCACCATTGAGCCGCATTTCCAGGCGGGCGAATTGGGTTTGTTAGAAGCCTACCGTTCGCCAAAACAAGCGGAAATCTTACCGCAGTTTAAGTCGCTCATGGCAGAAAAAGGCGATTTCACGTCTGCTGTCTATATGCTGGTGTTGGGCTTTGGTGTGAATACACAAAAATTGGCGCAACTAGGATTGCCTGCGCCGCAAACCTGGGAAGACTTACTCAAACCGGAATATAAAGGTGAAATTCAATTGCCGGATCCACGCGCTTCCGGTACGACTTATACGATCATGGCAACCTTGATTCAACTTTGGGGCGAAGAGAAGGCCTTTGATTATTTGAAAAAGCTTAATGAAAACGTCTCGCAATATGTGAAAAGTAATTTGGTGACAGCAAATTTATCCCGTGGTGAAAGTGCGGTGAGTGTGGGTTTTGTGCATGCGTATGCCACGGAAAAAGAAAAAGGTGCGCCGGTGGAAACGGTGATTCCACAAGGCAAAACCGGTTATGCGTTGGGTGGTGCAAGTATTATTAAAGGCGCACGTAACCTCGATAATGCCAAACTGTTTATGGATTTTGTGTTATCGAAAGAGGTACAGGAAATGCCATGGCGTGATTTCGGTTTATATCAAATCCCAACTAATGCCAATGCGGAATCTTCACCAAAATCCGTTGACCCGAAAAAATTAGATTTTGTTGAATTTGATTTTGTGAAATTTGGCTCTAAAGACGAAGGCAAGCGATTAATTAATAAGTGGCTGGCTGACATCAAATTATCGAAATAACCCTTCCTATGCTCGGCATAAATACCGTGCCGAGCAAGATCTTATGCTGACGTATCCATGCTAAAACACCGATTCCATCAACCTATCACTTGGATTTTGCTCGCTTTTCTGGCATTTGCCTGTTTGCCGGTACGTGCCTTGGATTATGGTCTTTTCGGGGCGACCGCAAAAGAATATTTTGCCGCGATGGGATGGGCTCAGGTCAATATCAGTTGGCTGTGGTTTGGTGCATTGTGGATTTTCCCCTTGTTTCAGCGACAGCCTGTTTCTCGCCACTCAGCAAAAACAACCGTTATTTTGACCGCACTTTGGGTCGCGTTCATTTGGTTCTCGGCGGAGGCTTATGCTTTCCGTTTCGGCTATGCGGTGATTTTCCTGTTTATTGCCATCGGCGCCATATTCGTGGATGCCTTAGCGCGTTTAGGTTTTTTGCGTGGAGATCATTTTTTATTGGCAGTCGCCACAGGGCTTGCCGTGTTGGTGATCGGCTTTATTTTTTATCCGCTCACTGCATTATTTACGATCTTTTTTACCGGCGAATCCGGTGAGTTTGGCAATGTTTTTACGTTATTAAACCACCTCGGCTTGTGGAAAGTCATTGGCAATTCCTTGGCGGTATCCTCTGCCGTGGGTTTGTGTTCTGTTGCCTTTGCCCTCATTTTGGCGTTGTACACCACAAGAATTGCCAAACGCAGTTTATTCATCAGTAAGGTTTTTTCTTTGTTGCCAATGGTGACACCGCCATTTGTGGTGAGCTTAGGCGTGATGTTGATGTTTGGGCGCTCAGGCTATGTCACTCAATTTCTCGGGCAACATTTTGGTGTGAGTCCGAATTGGCTTTATGGCTTTAATGGTATTCTGATTTCCCACACGTTGGCACTCACGCCCATGGCATTTATGTTGTTGGAAGGCGCATTAAAAAACCTTTCTCCGAAATTGGAAGAGGCCGCCGTCATGCTCGGCGCAAATCGTTGGCAGAGTTTCCGTTTTATCGTGTTACCTTTGTTAAAACCGGCATTAGCCAATGCTTTTTTAATTGTCATGGTGCAATCCTTGGCGGATTTCAGCTCGCCTTTTGTGTTGGGTGGCAATTTTGATGTGTTGGCAACGCAAATTTATTTTTACATTGTGGGGGCACAAAACGACTATTTCTCTGCAAGTGCCTTGGGGATTATTTTGTTAAGCATCTCCCTCGGGATTTTCTGGCTGCAATATCATTTTATCGGGCGGAAAAATTACGTTACGCTCTCGGGCAAAGGGTTTGAAGGTCGAAGCACGCCTTTATCTTTCGGTTTAAAAATTACCGTTGTGAGCATTTTTGCTGCCTGGGTTGCTTTCAATGCTTTATTGTATGGCAGTATTTTTTACGGCAGCGTGATGCAGAACTGGGGTGTTAATCACACCTTTACTTTACAACATTACATCACGTTATTCGGGCAAGGCTGGAAGAACGGCGCCATTCCGTCTTTATTGCAAACCGTCTTGTTCGCCGTGATCGCCGCCCCTTTTACGGCAGTGAGTGGTTTTTTGTTGGCTTATTTCTTTTCTCGTCACCGCTTCTTCGGACAAAAACACATTGAATTTCTGACGTTACTCAGTTTTGCCGTGCCGGGAACGGTTGCCGGGGTGTCTTACATCCTTGCGTTCAATAATGTGCCGATCTATTTAACCGGCACTGGGGCGATCATTGTGCTTTCGATGGTCACGCGCAATATGCCCATTGGTTTGCGTGCCGCATTAGTGAATTTTAAACAACTTGATCCGGCATTGGATGAAGCGGCCTATTCTTTAAAAGCCAGCACTTTTCAAACCTTGCGTTTTATTACCTTGCCTTTATTGAAACCCGCTTTATTGTCTGCCTTGGTGACCAGTTTTGTGCGTGCGATGACGACCATTAGCGCGATTATTTTCTTAGTCACCCCAAGCACCCGCGTGGCAACGTCATTTATTTTAAATCGGGTGGAAGACGGCGATTACGGCTTAGCGGTGGCGTACGGTGCCAGTTTAATTGTGATTATGATGCTGGTTATCGGCTTATTCGGTCGATGGGTTGGTGAGACAAAATTAGGACGATAACATGACACAACATATTGAATTAAAACAGGTTTATAAAGCTTTTGGCGCAACGAAAGTATTGCAAGATTTCAATCTCACCTTTGAACAAGGCAAATTTACGACTTTATTGGGCGCCTCAGGTTGTGGCAAAACCACCATTCTGCGTCTGATTGCCGGATTGGAAGATCTCGATCAAGGGCAAATTTTATGTGATGGAAAGGACATCAGCCGTCTGCCACCACAACAACGAGGTGTCGGCATTGTGTTTCAATCCTACGCGCTTTTCCCACATTTAACCGTCGGGGAAAATGTGGCGTTTGGTTTGAAAATGCAGCAAACCCATTCCTCCGACATCACCGAAAAAGTCAGTCAAGCATTAAAAATGGTGGAACTCGAGGGTTTTGAACATCGCCGTATCGAACAACTTTCCGGTGGGCAACAACAACGTGTCGCCTTGGCGAGGGCGTTGGTAACTGCGCCAAAAATTTTATTATTTGATGAGCCATTAAGTAATTTGGATACCAACTTGCGTCGCACCATGCGCGAGATGATTCGCCATTTACAACAGAAATTGGGCATTACCGTGCTCTATGTGACCCACGATCAAACGGAGGCTTTTGCTGTTTCCGATGCCGTGGTTGTCATCAATCAAGGCAACGTTGAGCAAATCGGCTCGCCGAATGCGCTATATCATCACCCGAGATCCCGTTTTACAGCAAACTTCATGGGCGAAGCGTCTTTCTTTCCGGTAAGCGTAAAAAACGGAAACTATCTTCTGGCAGAAAATGCGTTGTCGATTGAATCAGATGTGCCACCGCCGGAGGGAAACTATGTGCTCGGTATTCGCCCGGAAGGTGTGTTATTGACACTCAGCGGCGAACCGGCGGAACGTTGTGAAGTGCAATCGGCGATTTCTATGGGGAGCTATTGGGAGATTCAGGTGCGATGGCATGGTTTGCCATTATTGGTGCACTTAAATCCCAATGATTACACGCCAAATCAGCCCGAATATTTCGTTAAATTGCGGCCTATTGGTTGGTTTGTATTAGCGGAAGATCGATTTTAATGCCATAAAAAAGCGTCAAAATCCACCGCACTTTAAATGTTCCAGCCATAAAAAAAGATACCTAAGTGCGGTATCTTTTTTCAATGTTTTTTAATCTGATGATCGAACCACTATTTCACAATGCGTAAGTGAGAGGTAGATTTCGTTGCCTTTTTCGGTTTATCCTTTTTATCGACGGCTTTCTCAAAGCCAATTGGCTGATCTTCGGCTTGCTCCGGATGAGCATAAGCCTCTTCAGGCTCAAACATCACACCATCGCCATTTTCTCGTGCATAAATTGCCAAGGCCGCGCCCATTGGAATATAAATATCCTGCGGCATACCTCGAAAACGGGCGTTAAATTGAATGAAATCATTGGTTAACTGTAAATTTCCGGTGGCATTGGCAGACAAATTCAACACAATTTGCCCATCTTTGACATACTCTACCGGCACTTTCACGCCCCAGTAAGTGGCATCAACCACCAAATAGGGCGTAAAATCATTATCGATCAACCAGTCATAATAAGCCCTTAACAGGTAAGGACGTTTTGGAGAGGATTGATATTCCATGAGATCGCCTATTATTTTTCATCCATTAAGTTTTTCGGCGCTAATTCCCCTACGGATTGCAAGAAAGAATCACGCGTAAATACACGGGACATATAGCTTTTCACAGCCTTGCTACCGGCACCGCTAAATTCTACACCCAATTCTTGCATACGCCACAATAACGGCGCGACATAACAATCGATAAGACTAAATTCATCGTTCATAAAATACGTATTTTGACTAAAGATCGGTGCAATCGCCAGAATTTCTTCTTTGAGTTGTTTTAATGCTTGTGCTCGTTCAGCTTCGGATGCGGCATTTTGTGCAGTTTCTAACGTTGGATACCAGTCCTGTTCAATACGCAACATTAACAAACGGCTTTTCCCACGTGCTACCGGATAAACCGGCATTAACGGCGGATGCGGAAAACGTTCATCCAAATATTCCATAATAATTCGTGAATTAAATAAGACTAAATCACGATCCAGTAAGGTTGGCACCGTGCCGTATGGATTAAGTTCCATTAAATCTTCCGGCAAGGCTTGCGGATCTACAATTTCCGTTTCATAAGCGACGCCTTTCTCAGCCAACACAATACGCACTTGGTGACAATAAATATCGGTTTTATTTGAAAATAGCGTCATTACAGAACGTTTATTTGCAGAACTTGTCATCTATTCCTCCGACGACTCAAAAATAAGAAAAATATTCGGTTGGTCTCTTGCCATACCAAGAAAAGCGGTCGTTTATTCTATCACAAAGCAAGCGGTTTTTTCCAAGAAAAAGCCGGATTTTAGCTTTATCGCCATAAAAAATATCCGCTTCAGTAACGAAACGGATATTTTTAACGTTCTTTCTAAACAATAAGAAAGGATTATTTCCACTTATCGGCAGCCGCATAATCACTGTCGCGACCTTCAATCCAGCGTTCCCCTTTTTCGGTTTGTTCTTTTTTCCAAAAAGGCGCTTTGGTTTTCAAATAATCCATAATAAATTCATTGGCGTGATAAGCATCGCCACGATGCGCAGAAGCTGTTCCCACCAACACAATTTCATCACCGGTGTTCAATTCACCTACACGATGAATGATGGAAATCTTTTGTAAATCCCACCGCACTTTTGCCTGTTGAGCAATATCCATCAAGGCTTTATGGGTCATCGCAGGGTAATGTTCCAAATACAAACTACTGACTTCATCCCCTAGGTTCATATCACGCACTTTGCCCACGAACATTACCGTAGCACCAACCGAATTTTCTTCGCTCAACCAACGATAAACGGCATTTTGGTCGAACGTCTGCTCTTGCACGGAAATTTGAATATCGTTCATTTAGCCTCCGGTCACTGGTGGAAAAAAGGCAATTTCATCGCCATTCTTGACCGCACTTTCTAACGGCATTAAGGTTTGATTAATTGCCACCAAAAGTTTATCCGATTGCAATGCCAACGCCCATTTATCGCCTTTCGCCGCAAGGTGTTGACGTAATGCTTCTGCCGTGGCGAAATTTTCATTCACTTCAATGGCATCCAAACCGATTAATTCTCGCGTTTGGGCAAAAAATAAAACACGTAACATTATTTTTCCTCCGCAATAAAATGCCCGGATTTTCCACCGCTCTTTTCTAACAAACGTACCGTTTCAATCACCATGTCTTTTTGCACAGCTTTGCACATATCGTAAATGGTTAATGCAGCAACGCTTGCGGCAGTTAAGGCTTCCATCTCTACACCGGTTTTACCGCTCAATTTACACAGGCTTTCAATGCGTACTTGATGGGTTTCAGGAAGTGCGGTCAAACTCACTTCGACTTTAGAAAGTAAAAGCGGATGACACAGCGGAATCAGTTCCCAAGTGCGTTTCGCCGCTTGAATACCGGCAATTCGGGCGGTAGCAAACACATCGCCCTTGTGGTGTTGTCCGGAGAGGATCATTTGTAAGGTTTCCGGCGCCATACGAATATAGGCTTCAGCACGCGCCTCGCGAACCGTGTCGGCTTTGGCGGAAACATCCACCATATTCGCCTCGCCATTCGCATTAATGTGAGTAAATGTGGTCATGATAATTAAAAAGTGCGGTTGGTTTTCTTGATGTTTTCAGTCTCGGCGTAAATTAACCGCCGATACTGGCTAAATGATTACGCACGCCGCTATCGCCAACATGCAGATAATGGTGTTCACGCTTACCTTGTAACGCTGAGAAAATTCTTGATTGCAAAAGCATTTGTTGCTCATCAGATTGTAACAAATCACGCAAATCAATCCCTTCTTCTCCAAATAAGCAAAGGTGCAATTTCCCTTTGGCAGAAACTCTCAAACGATTACAGCTGGCGCAGAAATTTTTCTCATAAGGCATGATTAAGCCGATTTCGCCCAGATAATCCGGGTGACGGAAAACTTTTGCCGGACCGTCAGAACGATTTTTTATCTGCAATTGCCAGCCGTCTTGCAAGAGTTTCTGTTCTAAAATCTGTCCCGATAAATGATGTTTTTGGAAGAAAGAATTCATTTCACCGGTTTGCATCAACTCGATGAAACGCATTTGAATCGGTTTATTTTTAATCCATGCCAAGAAACTGGAAAAGTCTTTATCATTCAAATCTTTCATTAAGACTGAATTGACTTTGACTTTTTGATAGCCACATTCAAAAGCGCGATCAATACCACGCATAATGTCATCAAATTTATCGACACCGGTAATGCGCTGGAACATTCTGGCATCTAGGCTATCCACACTGACGTTAATAGACGTCACGCCGGCTTGTTTCCAAGCAGCGACATCCTTAAGCAACCGAAAACCGTTTGTGGTCAGTGCGATTTGTTTGATACCGTCAATGCCACGAATGCTTTCTACAATTGGCAGGAAGTCTTTACGTAAGGTTGGTTCGCCACCGGTAATACGGACTTTTTCCGTTCCCATCAGCGCAAAGCTAGTGACCAAGCGACGAATTTCGTCCAAGGTTAAAAAACTCGGCTTATTAGGTTCAGGCTGATAACCGTCAGGTAGGCAATAATTGCAACGAAAATTACACATATCGGTAATCGACAGTCGCAAATAGTAGTATTCACGCTGGAACGAATCAACGAGTTGAGCCGCGCCAACATTTTTGATTGGAATGGTTTGCATTTGACACCTTTCTAAAAACGGAGAGGATAAATCGTTTCCAACGTATCCCTGAATAATACCGACTTCGTATTATTGGCATTACCACCCTATTTTGTGTTCAATACTGTGCGCAAAACGTAGGTGAGTAAGCTCGGAGTTACATGCGGTTAATAAATTTTGTTGCATTGTAAAAGATTCACGAAAACAAATGCAATCAATTAATTTAATTTAAGGGGAAAATTGATAAATTTCTTTAAAATCAATTATATATGTTTTTATATAGCGAAGATTTTGTAGTCAAAAAGAGGTATCTCATTGCAAAGTTATGCCATTCAACTTCTCTATTTAAAATAGATCATTATAATGGGGCCAACAAAAAATAAGGAACTCTCATGGCGGATTTTAAAAGCTATCAACAACACGAAAATCTTAATCGACTGACAAACATCGTGGCTATCGGTGGTGGGCATGGATTAGGTCGTGTCATGTCAGCATTGAGTTTTATGAAAGAACGCCTTACCGCAATTGTGACCACCACTGATAACGGCGGATCTACCGGACGAATTCGCATGGAACACGGCGGCATTGCCTGGGGTGACTTGCGTAACTGCTTAAATCAAATCATCACGGAACCAAGCACCGCCTCCGCCTTATTTGAATATCGTTTTCGCGGCAATGGTGAATTAGCCGGGCATAACCTCGGCAATCTCATGTTAAAAGCGCTGGAAGATATGCAAATTCGCCCAACAGAAGCCGTCAATCTCATTCGTGAATTATTACACGTGAGATCCTTTATTATTCCCATGTCCGAGCAACCGGTGCATCTTGCTGCGGTATTAAACGGCGGTAGCAGCGTTGTGGGGGAAGTCAGTGTTGATAGCTTAACCGAACTCCCTAAATCCCTCTTTTTAGTGCCTTATGCCACAGCCACACCGGAAGCGATTCAAGCTTTACGGGAAGCGGAACTTATTTTATTCGGCCCCGGCAGTTTCCTCACCAGTATTATGCCACCACTTCTTCTTCCGGAAATCGCTGAGCAACTCAGACAAAGCCACGCGAAAAAGATCTTTATTGATAATTTAGGCACAGAACTGGGCCCTGCCGCAACCCTTTCTCTCGCCGATCGCATTCAGTGGCTCCACGAGATTGTCGGTCAACCGATGATTGATGGCGCAATCACTTCAACGGATGTCACTATGGAGCCCGCACTGAACTTCACCATTCTCACTGGTCGTTTAAACGCTGACGATATAGCATATCGGCACGACCGTACACTTCTTTGCGCGGCGATTGATGAATTAGTAGGGATGTTATATACACCTCAAGAAGAGGAAATTATGCCTCCCTTTGCGGAAATGTAATGCGTTTTATCCATAATGAAAATTCACTTATTACGACGCCAACAAATTATTGAACACGATAATGCCCTTCCCCTATTAACGCGTTTAGAACAGCTCGGCATTCAACATGAATATCAATGCCGCAGCGGTTATTGTGGCGCGTGTCGGGTTAAATTAAAAAAAGGTCGGGTTTCCTACAAAGAGCCGCCCCTTGCGTTTTTATTGGAAGATGAAATCTTGCTTTGTTGCTGCCACGTAGAAGAAGATTTAGAAATCGATTTATAAAATACCGCCAAAATCCACCGCACTTTTCAATTCTATCTTTGGAAGGATGTTCCCTCGCCTTTTTAAACGCACTGCAACCCGATTCCTCAACAAAAAATCGATTTCTCCTTGACTTTTGATTTTTGCACTAGTTTAATAGTGCAACTTGATTTTATGTTTTAAGGAAATGAGAATGTCATCTGCTTTTATTCAAACATTCACACAAAACGTTGCTTATCACAGCGACCCTACCGCCATTTTCGCCACCTTATGTGAAAACAAACCGAATACGCTACTGTTAGAATCTGCCGAAATTTCCAGCAAAAACAGTCTGAAAAGTTTATTACTCGTTAACGCGGCCATAAAAATTTCCTGTTTGGGACAACGCGTGACTTTTCATGCGTTGACCGACAACGGTGCCGCAGTGTTACCGTTAATTGCGCAAAAGCTTTCAGCACTGGTAAACATAACATCCCAAACAAGCAGCGAACTGCAAGTAGAATTCAAACCTGACAACAATAATGCAGACGAAGACAGCAAATTATTGGCACACGGCATTTTCGACGGGTTGCGTTGTTTTACTGAACTTTATCAGGCAAGCACCTTGCCGGTTTTTTTAGGCGGGTTATTCGCCTATGACTTGGTGGCAAATTTTATTCCGATGGAAAACATCACTTTGCAAGATGATGGCATTACCTGCCCGGATTATTGCTTTTATTTAGCGGAACAATTACTGGTGATCGACCATCAATTGCAACAAGCGGAATTACAAACCTTTTGTTTTGCACAAAATGCGTTGGCTACGTTGCAACAGAACGCACAAGACATTGCCAAAAAACTCTTGGAAATTCGACCGCACTTGAGCCTCAAACCGGCTTCTACCGAGGTTGCCATTAATTTAGATGATGATAAATTCAAAAAAATTATTGAACGCCTGAAGCAACATATTTATTGCGGCGACGTGTTCCAAATTGTGCCGTCCCGTCGTTTCTCCCTTGAATGCCCGAATACGCTGGCAACTTATCGTCAGTTAAAACAAAACAACCCAAGCCCGTATATGTTCTTTATTCAAGACGAGGAGTTCACTCTGTTCGGTGCCTCACCGGAAAGTGCCTTGAAATATTCGCAAACTACCCGTCAGTTGGAGATCTACCCGATTGCAGGTTCGCGTCCGCGCGGTTTTGATGCTGATGGCAATATTGATCCCGAATTAGATTCCCGTTTGGAACTGGAATTGCGTTTGGATCATAAAGAACAGGCGGAACATTTAATGTTGGTGGATTTAGCCCGTAACGACATCGCCCGTGTGTGCGAAAGTAAAACCCGTCATGTGAAAGATTTAATGCAGGTGGATCGCTATTCGCACATTATGCACCTTGTTTCTCGCGTGGTAGGTAAACTTCGCCCTGAACTGGATGCGTTACACGCTTACCAAGCCTGCATGAACATGGGTACGCTAACCGGCGCGCCGAAAATTAAAGCCATGCAGTTAATTTATCAATTTGAACAACAAAAACGCCACAGTTACGGCGGCGCCGTAGGCTATTTACAATCTGATGGCAATTTTGACACCTGTATTGTGATTCGCTCTGCCTTCGTGCAAAACGGCATTGCCCATGTGCAAGCCGGTTGCGGTACGGTGTTGGATTCCGACCTGCAAATGGAAGCCGATGAAACCCGTCACAAAGCCCGCGCGGTCATCAACGCCATCGTACAAACCAATAAGAAAGCGAATCAATAGGAGTAATATCATGGCAACCATTTTATTTTTAGATAACTTTGATTCCTTTACATACAATTTAGTGGATCAATTTCGCGGATTGGGACATCAGGTTCACATTTACCGCAACGATTGCGATTTAGCGATTTTAGAAAAAAATGCTTTAGCACAGCCGGACACGATTCTTGCCCTCTCCCCCGGGCCGGGCACACCGGATGAAGCGGGGAATATGATTCCGTTAATTAAGAGATTAATCGGCAAAGTACCGATGTTGGGCATTTGTTTGGGGCATCAAGCGTTAATTGAAGCCTTCGGTGGAAAAGTCGTTCATGCTGGTGAAATTTTGCACGGCAAAGTGTCTAGAATTGAACACGACAATGAAGCCATGTTCAAAGGTTTGACTAACCCAATGCCGGTCGCACGCTATCATTCCCTCATGGGAATTAATTTGCCCGATGAATTGATTCCGAACGCCTCTTATCATGGCATTAATATGGCAATTCGCCACCGCACTTTGCCCATTTGTAGCTTCCAATTCCACCCCGAGTCTATTTTAACGGTGCAAGGGGCACAGTTATTGGCGCAATCGGTGGAATGGTTGTTGAAACGGAATTAATTTACCACTTCCCCTCTTTAGCAAAGAGGGAGGTTTTAAATAAAAAAGGACAAAACATGATCACAGTATATGGCTTAAAACGTACCCTTTCCCCGCGCAAATCTGCTGTAGCGGAGGTGATTTATAACTGCTTGGAGCTGGGTTTAGATGTTGCCAAAGGCAAGCACGCGCTTCGTTTTATTTGTTTGGAAGACGATGATTTTTACTACCCGCACACCACAAACCGTACCGACAATTACATGGTAATTGAAATCAATTTAATGCAAGGTCGTTTAGAACAAACTAAAAAACGCTTAATCAAAATGTTGTTCAGCGAATTTGAATACAAACTAGGTATTAGCCCATTTGACGTGGAAATCACTATCAAAGAACAACCGGCGCATTGTTGGGGCTTCCGTGGCATGACCGGTGATGAAGCACGCGATTTGGATTACGATATTAATAAATAAGGACAAGTATGATGGAAAACCAAGCTCTATTAGAAAAACTTTATGGCACACAAACCTTAACCGCCGCGGAAAGCGAAGCCTTATTTAACGCCATCATGTTGGGTGAATTAAGCAACGAACAAATCGCCGCCATGTTAGTGGCACTGAAAGTGCGTGGCGAAACCATCGATGAAGTCAACGGTGCCGTATTAGCCGCTGTTAAAAATGCCAAACCGTTTCCCACACCCGATTACCCCTTTGCTGACATCGTCGGCACAGGCGGTGACGGCGCCAATACCATCAATATTTCTACGGCGTCCGCTATTGTCGCAGCCACTTGTGGTGCCAAAGTAGCAAAACATGGCAACCGTAGTGTTTCCAGTAAAACCGGTTCTAGCGATTTATTGACCGCACTTGGCGTCAATATTGCCATGTCTCCAGAACAAGCCCGCCAAGCATTGGATGACATCGGCATCTGCTTCTTGTTTGCACAGCAATATCATCCGGGCTTCAAATATGTGGTGCCGGTACGCCAAGCCTTAAAAACCCGTACGCTCTTTAACATTCTTGGCCCGCTTATTAATCCAGCACGTCCGAAACGTCAATTGCTCGGCGTTTATTCTCCTGAACTGATTGATATTTATGCTAAAACAGTTGCTCAATTAGGTCACGAACACACGATTATCGTGCACGGCAGTGGCTTAGATGAAGTGGCCATTCATGGCGTGACAGACGTAGCGGAAGTGCGTAACGGCGAGATTGAACGTTATACCTTAACACCGCAAGATTTTGGCTTCCAAGTCAAACCGCTGGAAACTTTGCGCGGTGGCGAACCGACAGAAAATGCGCAAATGATTACCGCACTTTTACAAGGCAAAGGCAAAGCGGAACACAACCAAGCCGTTGCCATGAACACTGCACTATTATTAAAACTGTTCGGACAAGAAGACATTAAACATAATGCGCAACGAGTATTGGATGTGATTGCACAAGGCAAACCGTTTGAAACTTTACAAAAATTAACGACCTATTAATTTAAAGACTCGTTATTCAAAAATAAGACATAAACATGATCACACAAGACTTTTCCAAACCACTTAAAACCGCTACGGTGTTACAAAAAATCGTGCTCGATAAAGCCGAATGGGTAAAAAATAAAGAAGCAGAATTTCCATTGAGTGAATTTGAAAAAAACATTCAAAAATCCGACCGCGCTTTTTATGATGCGTTAGCAAAAGGCACGCACCAAAAACCGGCGTACATTTTAGAATGTAAAAAAGCCTCGCCTTCCAAGGGATTGATTCGCAGTGAATTTAAACCGACAGAAATTGCTCAGGTCTATAAAAACTATGCCAATGCGATTTCTGTGCTGACGGATGAAAAATACTTCCAAGGGGATTTTGCCTATATCAAACAAGTTCGCGACGTTGTCACACAACCGGTGTTGTGTAAAGACTTTATGATCAGCGAATATCAGGTTTATTTGGCGCGTTTTTACCAAGCCGACGCGATTTTACTCATGCTTTCGGTGGTGAACGACGAGACTTATCGCATCTTGGCGGATTTAGCACATTCTCTCGGCATGGGCGTGTTGACCGAAACCAGCAACGAAGAAGAATTTGAACGCGCCTTGGCGTTAGGGGCGAAAATTATTGGTGTGAATAATCGCAATTTGCATGATTTAAGTGTGGATTTAAACCGCGTGGTGGCATTAACCCGCCGATATGCCGACCGAATTCCTTCCGACGTACGAATCATCAGCGAATCAGGCATTTACCATCATCAGCAAGTACGTGAATTGCAACACGTTACCCACGGCTTCTTAATTGGCAGCAGTTTAATGAGCAGTCCCGACTTAAACAACGCCGTGCGTGAAGTCATTTTCGGCGAAAACAAAGTGTGCGGTTTAACCCGTGCACAAGATGTAAAAACCGTTTACGAAAGCGGCGCATTGTACGGCGGGCTGATTTTTGTCGAAAATTCCAAACGTTGTGTCAGTTTACGCCAAGCCCAAGAATTGGTGACGGCCGCCCCACTTCGTTTTGTGGGCGTGTTTCAAAATCAAGACATTGATTTTATCGTGAAAATCGCACAGCAATTACAGCTCTATGCTGTTCAGTTGCATGGCGATGAAACAGCGGAATTTATCACCGCACTTCGCACCAAATTGCCTGAAAGCATTCGTATTTGGAAAGCCATTTCTGTGGATGTAACCCATAAAAGTGCGGTGGTTTTTGACGACGTTTCTGCGATTGATCGTTTTGTTTTCGATAGCAAGTCAGGCGCGCAACAAGGTGGTACCGGTGAGACTTTCAATTGGTCATTGATTCCGACACAACTAAAACATAAAATCCTGTTGGCAGGCGGTATTAATTCAAATAATATTGACACTGCGTTAGCACAACATTGTATCGGTGTGGATCTAAATTCTGGCGTGGAAAGCGCTCCCGGTGTGAAAGATGCTGAAAAAGTGCGATCGGTTTTTACAAAGATTTTATAGCGTCACAAAACCTCACAATAAATATGGTGCACAACGTCCAATGTGCACCTTTTTCTTTTATTAAGTAAACTTTTTCCCTCCAACTCTCAACCAATCAAACACCACTTATAATTAAAACAATTCACAACTCAATAAATGAGAATGCATCTCAATTAATAACAAAAACAAAGGGTTACTGTTTATATTCTGATAAAAAATAGGGATATTCTTGATGACGATCAAATAATGTTCCTCTTGATGAGCATATCATAGCGCCGATAACCCTATATAAAATGTGTGATTTGGAGTGATGATATGCAACGAAGTGATGGATTATTTTCTGCCTTAGCCGATGTTTCTCGTCGGGATTTTATGAAATTATGTACCGCACTTGCGGCAACGATGGGACTAAGCAGTAAAGCCGGTGCGGAGATGACCAACGCCTTAACGGCACCGGCACGCCCACCGGTGTTATGGATCGGGGCGCAAGAATGTACGGGATGTACGGAATCGCTACTACGCGCTACCCATCCGACAGTGGAAAACTTGGTATTGGAAATGATCTCCTTGGAATACCATGAAACGCTTTCTGCCGCATTTGGGGAACAAGCTGAAGAGAATAAACACAATGCAATTAAACAGTATTATGGAAAATATGTTTTAGTCGTAGATGGATCTATTCCGGTGAAAGACGGCGGCGTCTATTGTATGGTAGCAGGTAAACCGATTGTAGAACACATCCAAGAAGCTGCTAAAGGGGCTGCCGCGATTATTGCGATCGGTTCTTGTGCAGCATGGGGTGGTGTACCTTCTAGCGGTGGTAACCCAACTGGCGCAAGCAGCTTATCTGAAGTCTTACCAAAAGGCACACCGGTGATCAATATTCCTGGCTGTCCACCAAATCCACATAACTTCCTTGCAACTGTCGCTTATATTCTTACTTATAAGAAACTACCCGCAATGGACAAATTAAATCGTCCATTATTCGCTTACGATCGCTTAATTCACGAAAACTGCTATCGTCGTCCGCACTTCGATGCTGGACGTTTTGCCAAAGAATACGGTGATTACGGCCACCGCAACGGTTGGTGTTTATATCATCTTGGTTGTAAAGGGCCAGAAACTTACGGCAACTGCTCTACCTTAGAATTCTGTGATGTTGGTGGTAATAACTGGCCGGTCGGTATTGGGCACCCTTGCTATGGTTGTAACGAAAAAGGCGTGGGCTTTACCAAAGGCATTTTCCAATTAGCCGGGGTAGAAAACCCAACACCACGCGTTGAAAAACCGGATGTCAACAACACCGAAGGTTCAGGGGCGACCATGACAGCCATCGGTTTATTAGGCGGTGCTGCGGCAATACTCGCCGGCGTGAGTGTGGTGACTTTACGCGAATTAAGCATTCAACATAAAGCCCGTGTCGAAGCCAAAGCGGCAGAAAAAGAACAACATACAGGTAAATAACATGGATAGACGAAAATTTCTAAAAGCCGGTGTGCTTGGCGGAATTGCTTCCACCTTGCCTGTATCGAGTGCACAGGCATCGGAAGTGGTTGAGCCCATTCCCGGTGCGCTTGGAATGCTTTACGACTCTACCCTTTGTGTAGGTTGTCAGGCATGCGTGGCGGAATGTCAAAACGTGAACCACACACCGGTAAACCCAAAAGGTGATCAAACTTGGTCAAATAACGACAAACTTACGCCGTTCACACGTAATATTATTCAAGTGTGGACCGATGGTGACGGTAAAAATAAAGACCAAACAGAAAACGGCTATGCTTACGTAAAAAAACAATGTATGCATTGCGTTGACCCAAACTGTGTTGCCGTTTGCCCGGTTCAAGCCCTTACCAAAGATCCTAAAACCGGTATCGTGAAATACGATCCTGATATTTGTACCGGTTGCCGTTATTGTATGGTGGGTTGTCCTTTTGATGTGCCCAAATATGACTACGACAATCCGTTCGGCGAAATCAGCAAATGTGAGCTCTGCAACCAAAAAGGCGTTGAGCGCTTAGATAAAGGTGAGCTACCGGGTTGCTGCCATGTTTGTCCGACAGGTGCCATTATTTTTGGTACACGTGAAGAATTATTGGCTGAAGCGAAACGTCGTTTAAGCTTATTACGTGGTACTGAATATGATTACCCTCGTCAACACGTCAATAGTACAGATAAATACCGTGCTACCGTACCGGCATATCAATATCATATCTACGGTGAAAAAGAAGGTGGTGGTACACAGGTGCTCGCCTTAAGTGGTGTACCTTTTGCTAATCTTGGTTTACCAGACTTAGATGAAGTCGCGACAGGTTCTCGTGCGGCGCATTTACAACACTTCTTGTATCGCGGTTTAGCCTTACCGTTAGTCGCACTTGCCGGTCTAACCTTTATGACTTACAAAAATATGCACGGCGATAAAATTGCTGAGCGTATTGCAGCACAAAAAGAAGCCATGCGTCAGGCACGCAAGGAAATGGAAGAAGCGGAGAATGAGCATCATGAGTAATCCACGTCCGGTGGGCGGTCGCCTTGTTTCTGCCGCAATTCTCTTTTTTGCACCACTTGCCGTGCTTTGCGTTTTATTAATTTTAAAACGTTTAGTGTTTGGTATTGGTTCTGTAACCGCACTTAATGGCGGTTATCCTTGGGGGTTATGGATTGCCTTTGACTTGCTTGTCGGTACAGGGTTTGCCTGTGGCGGTTGGGCATTAGCTTGGACTGTGTATATTTTCAATAAAGGGAAATATCATGCTCTTGTGCGCCCGGCATTGCTTGCCAGTCTCTTCGGCTATTCCCTTGGCGGTTTATCCATTACGATTGATATGGGGCGTTATTGGCACTTGCCGTATTTCTACGTTCCAGGGCAGTTCAATACCAATTCCGTGCTGTTTGAAACGGCATTTTGTATGACGGTGTATATCATTGTCGTCACTTTAGAATTTGCGCCGGTGTGGCTTGGTTTCCTTGGCTTGAAGAAATGGTTTAATAAGCTGAATAAAATTATGTTCTTCATTATTGCCTTGGGTGCCTTGTTACCGATGATGCACCAATCTTCAATGGGTTCCTTGATGATTGTAGCCGGTCACAAAGTGCATCCGGTATGGCAAAGTTATGAAGTGTTACCGATTCTCTCCTTGCTTACGGCTTTCATTATGGGCTTCTCTATCGTGATATTTGAAGGTTCCTTAGTGAAAGCCGGTCTTGCAGGAAAAACACCGGACGAGCGTCATTTATTCACTCAATTAGCGCGTGTCACTGCAGGTTTGATCTTCTGCTTCCTAGCCGTGCGTTTTGGTGAGTTGATTTATCACGATAAACTGCAAATGGTTGTGGGTTTCGATAAATTAACTCAATTTGAAGCATGGATGTTCTGGATGGAAGTCTGGTTGATGGTATTACCGTTACTTACCCTCTTCCTCGGGGAGAAAAAATCAGATTCCCGTTGGTTATTTACTTCGGCATTAAGCATGTTACTCGGTGCAGCATTATGGCGTATGAACTACTCGCTTATCATGTATAATCCGGGCAACGGCTATCAATATTTCCCATCAGCGGAAGAATTGCTTATTTCAATCGGCTTCGTTTCTATTGAAGTATGTGCCTATATTTTAATCATTCGTTTATTCCCTGTATTACCGGTATTTAAAGAAAAACATACCGAAGACTCAGAAAAAATTATTGCCGAAAAAGCGGCATTCAGCAAAAAAGTTAGCGGAGCAGAATAATGTCAGAAAAAAAACGTATCTCAATTGACCCAATTACCCGTATTGAGGGTCATTTACGTATTGATTGCGAAATTGAAAACGGCGTCGTCACCAATGCTTGGTCATCCGGTACCATGTGGCGCGGTATGGAAAATATCGTAAAAGGTGCGGATCCGCGTGATGCATGGATGATTATGCAACGTATCTGTGGCGTATGTACCACAGTACACGCGATTATCAGCGTGCGTGCCGTAGAAGATGCTATTGGTGCTAAAGTTCCCGTAAATGCACAGTACATTCGTAACATGATTCTTGCTGCACACAGTATCCATGACCATATCGTGCACTTCTATCAACTCTCCGCGATGGACTGGGTGGATATCACCGCTGCGCTAGAAGCTGATCCTGAAAAAGCAGCAGACATGCTAAAAGGTGTCTCTACATGGTCATTAAACAGTGCTAACGAATTCCGCAATGTACAGAAAAAAATTCAAGCATTAGTGGACAGCGGACAACTTGGTATTTTCGCTAACGGTTATTTCGGTCATGCTGCAATGAAACTTCCACCAGAAGTAAACCTCATTGCCGTAGCGCACTATTTGCAAGCGCTTGAATGTCAACGTGATGCTAACCGTGTAGTCGCATTACTCGGTAGTAAAACACCACACATTCAAAACTTGGCGATTGGTGGTGTAGCAAACCCAATTAACTTAGATTCCCAAGCAGTACTAAACCAAGAACGTCTCATGTTCGTGAAAGCTTGTATCGATCGCCTAACTGACTTCATTAATCAAGTGTATAAAGTAGATGCAGCAGTATTTGCGGCTTACTACCCTGAATGGTTAAGCTTAGGCAAAACATCTGGCAACTACTTATCTGTACCAGAATACCCAATTGATGCAGATAACTCTAAATTCATGTTAAAAGGTGGTTATATCGAAAACGGCGATTTATCGACTTTCCGTGCAATCGACCAACAAAAAGATGAGTTCGTTGTAAAAGGCATTAAAGAAAGTGGTAAACACGCTTGGTACGAAGATGATGAGCCATTAGAACCTTGGGCGGGTTTAACTCGTCCGAAATACACCGGCTGGCAAGATGATGGCAAATACTCTTGGGTAAAAGCGCCAACATTCTACGGTAAAGTTGTCGAAGTCGGTCCTCTCGCCTATTTAATGTGTGGTTTGGCTGCGAATGACACGCCAACTGTCAACCACTTCAATGAATTAAAAGGCATTTATGAAAAATTGACTGGTAACACGTTAACCACCGATCAATTACATTCTACCCTTGGACGTATTATCGGTCGTACCGTGCATTGCTGTGCGATCAACGACATTTTAAGCGCTCAATGGCAAATGCTCATTGATAATATCGCGAAAGGTGATATGACGGCGTATATCAAAACAGATATTCCGGCAAACGGTGAGTTCCGTGGTGTTGGCTTTGGTGAAGTACCACGTGGTATGCTTTCTCACTGGGTTGTCATCAAAGATGGCCGCATTGAAAACTATCAAGCCGTTGTACCATCTACATGGAATGCCGGTCCACGTAACGAACAAGACCAAATGGGTCCTTATGAGCTTTCTATTATTGGTACACCGGTGGCAGATCCAACTAAACCATTGGAAGTGGTCAGAACTATTCACTCTTTCGACCCTTGTATGTCCTGTGCTGTGCACGTAGTTAATACCGAAAACGGTGAAGTGACTGAAGTGAAGGTGTTGTAATGAAGCCTTTGATTCTAGGTGTCGGCAATATTTTGTTAAGCGATGAAGGTGTCGGTGTGCGCGTGGTGCAGGAGCTTGAAAAACGCCCTGAAATTCAACCGCACTTTGACATCATCGATGGTGGTACTTGTGGCATGGAATTACTGGATGCGATGGCAAATCGCGAGCATTTGATTATTGTCGATGCCGTGCTTGCCAACAAACAGCCAGGCGAGATTGTCGTGTTACATGACGAACAGGTACCCACCTTTTTCTCTCGCAAAATTTCGCCACACCAACTGGGTATTTGTGATGTGCTTTCTGCCCTCAAACTGACGGATGAGTTTCCACAAAATCTTTGTCTTATCGGTATCCAACCGGAATCATTAGAAGCCGGCATTGGATTAACGGAAACGATACAAAAAACATTACCGAATGTTTTTGTAACCTTGAATCAAGTAGTAAAAGAATACGGTTTGAACTTAAACACCCCTCTTTAGAAAAGAGGGGCTGGGGGAGGTTTGACCTAATTAATAGAGACAAGTGTTAAATCTCCCCTAACCCCTCTTTACGAAAGAGGGGAACTTTCTTTAAAGTTTCGCTTGCTATGCTTTAATCTTATTGATATTGACAAACACCCACTGATAGCGCGCGTCTCTGACGCGTGCTTATTTTATTAATACTTCTGGCACACGTTATAGAACGCACGCCACTATTTTGTGAAAAGTTAACCATGTACCGACACGAAAAAACACCTGAAAATACCACCGCACTTTTAAACTCTGTTTCTGGCTTTGAAGAAAATCCAACGGAGACTTTCCTTGCCGAAATGCAAAAAATTGTTCCTGAAATGCAAGATCTCCCTTTCTTTCATAAAGGCATCGAGTGTTTCTGCCCTAAATTTGTTTTATTTGAAGATCAATGGGTCGGCTCGGTGTTAACCCCATGGATGATTAGCGTCGTTATTCTGCCTGGCCCACAACAAACCTGGGAACCACGCGAATTAGGCGACAAAATCACTGTGCAACTGCCTTACAAAGCCCTTACTTTCACGGTCAGTGGCGTTGAAACGGTACCGCAATATTTAAGCTGCTCCTTGCATTCCCCGCTTGATCCGAATCTTACCAACGAACAAGCTATCCAACTGACACAGGATTGCCTACGCATAATTTTATCCATGCCGACCAAACAAGCGACGTTTGATCCAGATCGCCGCAATTTATTTAAAGCAATGGTAAAATAAGCGAAAATTTTTAATCGGAGTAAATAAATTATGTGTTTAGGTGTGCCCGGTCAAATTGTCAAAATCGGCGACAGCGCATTACAACTTGCCACCGTGGATGTTTGCGGCGTGCAACGTGATGTGAATATTTCCCTTATCTGCAGCGATGACCCCAAACCTCTGCTGGGCAAATGGGTTCTCGTCCACGTTGGTTTCGCGATGAGCATTATTGATGAAGAAGAAGCCAAACAAACCCAAGAAGCCCTGCTTGCCATGAGCCAGCTAGAACATGAAGTGAGCGATTTTTTGGGATTGAATCAGGGGTGATTTAAAGAAAAGTGCGGTCGGAGTTTTAAGTATTTTTCTAGGTGGAAAATAGTTGAAAACTTGACCACACTTTTATTAATAAATTAAATAGGAACTAGCAGATAGCGCGCCATTGGCGCTCTTATCTATCACGCCATTGAACAATAATTTGTCCTTTAGATGCATATTTTGATTTGAGAATATTTTTAGCATCACTTTCAGATTCAGCTTTCACTTTACAACTTGTTACTGTTCTATTTGTTCCGTCAGCGTTTGCATAAGTATAATGAAGCCAATACTCTTTCATCATTTTACCTCTGTTTCGTTTTAATAAATTAACTTTTAACAACAGCAATAACACTTCCCATCGGGTACATCGATTTTGCTTTCTGTCTTGCTTCACATGTACTATGGGAAAGAATATTTACCACTATTTTTGATTGATAATCCCCTTTTTTCTTAAGGAGAGTAACACGATAATTAGTAATGGTATTCCTCCTATTTATTATCAAATCTATCTAAAGTAGCTTTCGCTCTATCTCTTTGTTCTGAAGTAGAGTTTGGGTTATTTAAAATTTTTTTAGCAGCCTCAATACTCATCATGATCCCAATATTTCCAACACCTTTTACCAAGGCAGCTGTTCCATGAAAAGCTTTGTTCATAATTCCTTCCTCTTCTCGAAATTTTTTAAAGCTGCCTGAAAAATCAAAAAATGCCATCATTTTCTCCTACGGTAAGTTACTTTTTTCTAAATTGTAATTTAGGCTCAAAAATGTCACAATCAACAAAGTATAGAGGTTATCCACCCAGATTATTTATATACCAACCCTAAAAGTAGTGAAACAATGAAAACAAATGAAAAAATCCGACAATTAAGAGAAAACCGTCAATGGACTCAAGAAGAAATGGCAACAAAATTAAGCATGTCTACAAATGGCTATGCGAAAATTGAACGAGGAGATACACGTTCAAATTTAGACAGGCTTGAACAGATTTCTGAAGTTTTTGGAATTGATATTATAGAACTATTAGCTTATGGAGAAGATGGAAAAATTAACCTAACTAATTCCGCAAATAATAACAACTACTCTTGCATTGCGTTTGGTGATACTGATTTAAAATCTGAAATTCAGCGCTTACTACTAATTATTTCTCATAAAGAAGAACTGATTGAAAGCCAAAAGAAGGAAATTAAACTATTAATTGAAATGAATGAACTATTAAAAATCAAGTAGTTTCCCCCTGCTGGCGCAAGCATCCTTTGCTTGTGCCTTTTTGTATCCATGAATCTAAATTTTTAGCACAAGCGTTGACACTTGCGCTATCGTATGGGTCGTGTATCAAGAGGC
>NZ_KE952594.1:60059-60401 GCF_000466335.1 Aggregatibacter sp. oral taxon 458 str. W10330
GTTCGGTCACGATTTTATCAATTTCAGCTTTGGCTTGCGCCTGTGCTTTGGCAATCGAATCCGCCCCTAAACCAATACTCATCTGCTAGCGCAAGCGTCCTTCGCTTGTGCCTTTTGGATTTCCACAAATATATATTTTCAGCACAAGCGTGGACGCTTGCGCTATCGTATGGGTCGTGTATCAAGAGGCGAACGCCATTGATAAGTTAATTCATATTAAAAATCCACCGCACTTTTTTTCAGTGCGGTAGATTTTTCCTCTCTTTTTTAGATTTCGTGCAATAAGTTGCACGCTACGTTTTTTACCAATTAAAGTTCGGTCACGATTTTATCAATTTCAGC
>NZ_KE952594.1:60501-100050 GCF_000466335.1 Aggregatibacter sp. oral taxon 458 str. W10330
ATTAAAAATCCACCGCACTTTTTTTCAGTGCGGTGGATTTTTCCTCTCTTTTTTAGATTTCGTACAACAAGTTGCACGCTACGTTTTTGCCGATTAAAGTTCGGTCACGATTTTATCAATTTCAGCTTTGGCGTGCGCCTGTGCCTTGGCAATCGAATCAGCGCCTAAGCCAATGCCTTCTGAATAAACAAATTGCACGTCGGTAATGCCTATAAAACCTAAAATGGTTTTTATGTATGCAGTAACAAGATCGGTCGATTGATTTTGATGGAAGCCACCAAATGCAGATAACACAAGGGCTTTTTTACCTTTTAATAAGCCTTGCGGACCGTTTTCGGTGTATTGGAATGTTACACGTGGACGGGCAATAAAATCAAAATAGCTTTTTAATTGTGTCGGGATGTTGAAATTATACATCGGCGCATTAATCACCACGAGATCCGCTTTTTGAATTTCCGCGACCAATTCATCGGATAACGCCAATAAGGCATTTTCGGCTTCTGTGCTTGGTTGACCACGAACGGCTGTGGCTGCCGTTGCATCGAAATGCGGTAATGGCTTTTTAGCCAAATCACGCACAACAATATTATTGTTATCGCCAAGCTTGCTAACCAAATAATCGGATAATTGGTTGGTTTGTGAATTGTCTGCCAAAATACTGGATTTTAATACAAGAATATTGCGCATATTTTTTCCTCTTGAAATAGTGAATAAAAAGTGCGGTCATTTTAATAGGTATTTTCGAAAGATAAATAGGGCTTTTAGAAAAGCATTATTCATGATCCGTTAATAATCCGAATGACAATTTAAACGCTATCATTCCTTTATTTATCACGAAAACTCACCGCACTTTTAAAGGATGGTGACCCTAAAAGATGACATCACACTGTCGTGCTTAGTTCACCATTGACTTATGCTTTCTTCAAAAACTCTGATTTCAGCATAATTTTGCCGCAATCCACGTTGTGGTCGCCACGGGCGAGGCGGATGCCTTTAAATTTAGTGCCTTTCTTTAACACTTCGGAAGATCCTTTAAGTTTTAAATCTTTGATGAGCAGCACATCGTCACCATCGGCGAGGAGATTGTCATTGCTGTCTTTGACGATAAGCTGATCATCGTCATGCTCCTCGGCTTCATTGCCGGTCCATTCGTGTCCGCAGTCCGGGCAGACAAATTGGATGGAATCGTGATACGTATTTTCGCCTTTGCAAGATGGGCAAATTGGATAGTCCATGTGTTTCCTCATTATTTAATAGTGGAATAAAAATTGAAATGCGCGCTATTGTAACGGAACAATACGCATTTGGGGGAATTATTTAGCCCGGCTTTATCTGCGTACTTTTGCCAATAGGCTAACGGAAACAATAATGACCAACGAGCCGATCCAGAAATTCAGCGTCGGCACGTTGTGCCAGAACAACCAGTCGCAAATACTGGAGAAAATCACGCCGGTGAAAGCAAATGGTGTGATGACATTGGCCGGAGCATATTTGAAAGCTCGGGTCAGCAATAATTGGAATACGAGGCCGAAACCGCCTACCAATAATAAAAGCACAAAACCCTGAGCGGAAGGGATTGTCCATTGCGTGGCAAAAAATAACGGTAACAAAAGGGAACCCAATAAATGGAAGTAAAACACGATATTTTTCGGCGAATTGTGCTTATTGAGCTCTTGCAGACTGATAAATGCCATAGCCGCGAGAAATGCCGCGCCTAAGGCATAACCGATGTGTTGCAATTCAAAATGCTTGGAAGAATCCGTCAGCATGATAATGGAGACGCCTGCAAAGCCAAGGAAGCTACACGCCAGCACGTTGAGCGGCGTTCTGGTTCGTAACACAAACAACAATAAAGGGACGAATAACGCCGAGGTATTCATCAATAACACGGCGATAGAAATCGGTAAGTATTTGATGGCGTAAAACGTCAGCAACATACTGGCAATGCCCGCGAGGTTACGCATAACAAGAAACGGCCATTGGCTGAGTTCGACCTTAAAATCACCGTCACGAATCATAAACGGTAATAAAAAAATAAAGCCGATCAAAAAGCGGGAAAATAAAATTTCGCTGGATGGCAATTCATCGGAAGCATATTTGACAAATACGCCCATTAACGCGATGCTGATATAAGCCAACACCATACAAATAATGGCTTTTTGATATGAAGTGGCTGTGAGTTTTTTCGGCATTGACAACATTCCTTGATTAGTAGCGCCAAAAGTGCGGTCACTTTTTAAAGTGTTTTTTCGTTTTCACTGTGAAGATGTTTTTCAATGTCATGCCAAAAACGTTGAAAAAACTCACCGCACTTTTGTCTCTCTTTAAATTCGGGGCTGGTGCTAATTTGAACCGCCTCTCCGAAATAGTCAAATGATAATTGATAGGCGTGCAAATAGGTGCGGTCCGCCACCTCTCCGCCATATAATTCGTCACCTAAAATCGGACTCCCCAAACTTTTCATGGCAACGCGAATCTGATGGGTTTTACCAGTTTTCGGATACAGAATGAATAAACGCAAATTCGGTGCTAAGCTGTGCGACACAAAATCGGTAATGGCGGGATTTTCTTTGCTTTGACAGAGTTTCCACGCACCACGACGGGCTTTTTGCATATCACCGCTGATTCTGCCCTGCTTTTTCTTCGGTTTTTGGGTGGATAGCGCTAAATAGGTTTTCTGAATCTGATGTTCGGCAAATTTACGCGACAACGTCATAGCTGCCTTTTCATTTAGTGCCAATATCAACAAACCGGACGTCACTTTGTCCAAACGATGCACCAACCAAACCTGCGGTACGCCCAATTGCTGCGCCACAAGCCGAGTTAACCCCACATCGGCATGATCTTTATGTACGCTTATTCCGTTAGGCTTATTTATTACAATAAAATCAGGATGTTGGAATACAATTTGAAATGTCATGACAGCAAAACCTCAAGCAATGATGCGCTGAATTATACCATGAAAGGAACAGCGGAAACTGCCTGCAATTAGGTGAAAAAACAGAAAAGTGCTATACTTCCCGCACTATACTCGTTTCATGCTGTCGTCAATTATGTTGGAAAGTTTGCTCATTATCTTGGTGCCGATGCTTATCGGTTACGCCTTTAAAATCAAAAATACAAAAATATTACAACAATTTGGCAAAATCACCATGCTACTGTTGTATATGATCTTGTTCATTATGGGCGTGTCCCTTGGGCAGCTGGATAATTTGGCACAACAACTGCCGCAAATTGGAATTTACGCGCTAACATTTATTGTTTTTATTCAAGGGCTAACCTTTCTTGGATTATTTCTCTATGACAAGCTGTTCCCCCAGCCTTTAGCCAAAACAACAGATAAAATGCCCTCTCGTTGGCGGATTGTGTTGGATTCGTTGAAATTATGTCTAGTGGTGATTGTTGGCTTTTTTATCGGATTATGGGGCAAAGGTTGGGTGAGCCTGCCGTTTGGTTCCAGCACTTATGTGTTAGTCGTGTTGATTTTTTGCGTCGGCATCCAATTACGCAATAACGGTATTTCTATTCGTGCCGTCTTTTTTAATCAACGTGGCATGATAACCGGTGTGATTTTTGTTTTAACATCGCTCCTTGGTGGCATTATCGGCGCGCAAGTACTGAATGTGCCTGTCGTGCAAGGGCTTGCGGTTTCTTCAGGGTTAGGCTGGTATTCGCTTTCCAGTGTCACCTTAAACAACGCATGGGGACCAATTTGGGGTAGTATTGCGTTTTTTAATGATTTATCCCGTGAATTGATTAGTTTATTTATTGTGCCGTTATTTATGCAACATTATCGCTCTACCGCCATCGGCTACACCGGTGCCACCGCCATTGATTGCACGTTGCCGATCATTCAAAAAGCCGGTGGCGTGGAAGTGTTGCCATTGGCGTTTAGTTTTGGCTTTATTACCAATATTGCACCACCTGTTTTATTGGTCTTTTTTACCTCGGTTCCTTTATAGGGTTTTCATTTTTTTATGACAATTGAACAAATTCTCGCTTATATCATCCCCATTTTCGTTTGGATGATAACCATCACCATCACCTTACGCTTAGTAATAAAAAAACAATCTGTCCCGACCATGCTCTCATGGTTGATTGTCATTTATGTGTTTCCTGTGGTGGGCATTATCGCCTATTTAATTTTTGGTGAAATCAATCTCGGCAAACATCGGGCTGCCATGTTTGAGCAACTCAAGCCTAAATACATGGATTGGTTCAAACACCTTTCTCATTGCGATAATTTGATCAATACGCAAACCAACCTGCTCTACCGCCCGATTTTTGATCTTGCCAATCAACGCCTTGGCATACCTTGCATTTTGGGCAACGAATTGCATATTTTGGATACGCCCGAAAGCATTATGCGAAGCATCATTCATGACATCAATCAGGCTGAAAAATCCATCAATATGGTGTTTTATATTTGGTCTGCTCAAGGCTTGGTGAATGAGGTCACACAGGCATTAATCAACGCTCGACAACGTGGCGTGGCTATTCATATTTTGTTGGATTCAGTAGGCAGCCGTGCTTTCTTAAAAAGCGCCGAATGCCAAGTCATGCGTGATAATGGCATTGAAGTGACGGAAACCTTGCACGTCAATTTATTCCGTATGTTCTTTAATCGTATTGATTTACGTCAGCATCGCAAAATTATTGTGATCGATAACCAAATTTCTTACACCGGCAGCATGAACATGGTGGATCCGAAATTCTTCAAAAAAGACAGCAACGTCGGTGAATGGATCGACATTATGGTGCGCATTAACGGCCCGGTATCTGCAGTATTAAACGGTTTACACGCATGGGACTGGGAAATTGAAACAGCCGCTAAACTTCCTCTGGAAGTGCCTGATTGCCCGCTTTTGCCGTTAGAACAAAACAACTCTCATGCAGTACAAATTCTCGCCACCGGTCCTTGTTTTCCTGATGATTTGATGGCGCAATCACTGTCGATTGCAATTTTCTCGGCGCGTAAAAGCATTGTGATCACTTCGCCTTATTTCGTGCCAAGCCATAATATCGCGGAAGCTTTACGCATTGCAGCGTTGCGCGGTGTGGATGTTTCTATCGTTATCCCCAAAGAAAACGACTCCCTCATGGTGCATTGGGCAAGTCGTACATTCTTCGATGATTTACTCGCTGCCGGCGTGAAAATTTATAATTTCAACAAGGGCTTACTGCATACCAAAAGTATGTTGATCGATAACCGATTAGCCTTGGTCGGTACCGTGAACATGGATATGCGCAGTTTCTTGCTGAATTTTGAAGTCACCATGGTGGTGGAAGATCCCGCATTTGCGAACGAAATTTCCTTATTACACGAAGGTTATATTAAAAACTCGGCACTCATTGATTATGCACAATGGCGCAAGCGTTCCGTTTATCAACGCATTATCGAAAAGCTCTTTTTCTTATTTAGCCCGCTTTTGTAAAACATCGCGTCTAATATCACTTTATTCCGTCACCACGCATAATCTGCGCTATACTAAGCGCCTTTTGAGAAACAGGAGAAGAAAAAAGAATGAAAAGAATAGAACAACTCTTTGCAAACAACTACCAATGGGCCACCCAAATGAAAGAGGAAAAATCCACCTACTTTCAAGAACTTGCCGAACATCAACAACCGCACTATTTATGGATTGGCTGTTCAGACAGCCGCGTGCCGGCAGAAAAATTAACCAACCTAGAACCCGGCGAACTCTTCGTACACCGCAATGTGGCAAACCAAGTCATTCACACGGATTTCAACTGCTTATCCGTTGTGCAATATGCGGTCGATGTTTTAAATATCGAGCATATCATCATTTGTGGGCATACCAATTGTGGTGGGATCCATGCAGCCATGAATGATCAAGATTTAGGATTAATTAACAACTGGTTATTACATATTCGTGATATTTGGTTTAAACACAGCCATTTACTGGGTAATTTGTCACCGGAACGCCGAGCCGATATGCTCACAAAACTAAACGTGGCAGAACAAGTCTATAACCTCGGGAGAACATCCATCATTAAAAATGCCTGGAAAAGCGGGAAAAAACTGTCCTTGCACGGTTGGGTGTATGACGTAAATGATGGCTTTTTAGTGGATCAAGGCGTAATTGCCACCAGCCGAGAATCCTTAGAGATTTCCTACCGCAATGCCATTTCGCGATTACTCAAATTAAATGAAGATGAAATGCTGAAAAAGCAGCATGAACAAGAATAATCTCTGATTGGCGGTCTTAGCACGGCTTAAAGTGCGGTCATTTTTCGAGGCAAATCGTGGCAAATTTCAAGAACGGGCATATTCGCTAGAATATCCCCAGAATATAGCTTAAAATTTAACGCTTATTTTCATCTTTTAACTCATGTTTATTATGCGGTATAAAAAACTCGTTATGTCTGTTTGTTGGTTCGCGTTTATGGTGAATACGGTTGTTGCCGCACCGCGCGTGCCTGAAGAACTGACGGATAACGGATTAATTTATTGCACTCACGCTTCCGGTTTTTCCTTCAATCCGCAAACCTCGGATGCCGGCACAAGCATGAATGTGGTAACTGAACAGATTTATAATAAACTTTTCGAGATATCCAATACGGCGATTCCAACGCCCATTTTGGCACAATCTTATTCGATTTCACCTGACGGCAAGATTATTACGATTTATCTGCGCAAAGGCATTAAATTTCATCATACCGATTGGTTTAAACCGACCCGCGATTTTAATGCCGATGATGTGGTGTTTTCATTAAATCGTGTGCTGGGCTATGAAACCTATTTGCCAACGCTGGAACAAAGTGCGGTGGATTATAAAAATCCGCAATATCGTATTTTTCATGAACAAGCGAAAAAAGTGCGTTTTCCTTATTTTGAAAGCATTAAGTTAAATCAAAAAATCGAATCGGTGAAAGCGTTAAATCCGCACACAGTGCAAATTACCCTATTTAAGCCGGATGCCTCCATTTTGTCTCACTTAGCCAGCCAATATGCCATCATTTTCTCACAAGAATATGCTGTGCAACTTAATGCGGACGATAATTTGGTGCAACTTGATTTATTACCGGTCGGCACCGGCCCGTATAAAGTCAAAAATTATTTCCGGAATCAATATGTGCGGTTAGAAAAAAACGAGGATTATTGGAAAAAAGACGCCAAAATTAAAAATATTATTATTGATTTATCCACGGATCGTACCGGGCGCTTGGTAAAATTTTTTAATGGCGAATGCCAAATTGCGTCCTATCCTGAAGTCAGCCAATTAGGTTTATTGAAGGAAAACGACAAACGCTATTATGTCAAAAGTGCGGAGGGCATGAATTTAGCCTATTTAGCCTTTAATTTTCAAAATGCTGTCATTCAAGATGAACAGGTTCGCCGTGCTATCGCACAAGCCATTAATCGCCAACGCATTATCAAAACCATTTATCACAATACGGCAACTGTGGCGAATAACATTATTCCGAATATTTCTTGGGCATCCAGCGTAAATACACCGGATTTTGCTTATGATTTTAATCCGAGCGAAGCCAAGAAAGTCTTACAAGATAAACAGCTCCATTTGAATATGTGGGTGTTAAATGAAGAGCAGGTTTACAATCCGGCGCCACTGAAAACTGCAGAATTGATTAAAGAAGATTTAAATAACGTTGGGGTGAACGTAACGATTCGTTCAGTAACGCGGACTTTTCTCATCGACCAGCTGAATAAAAAATCAGAAAACTACGACATGATTTTAACCGGTTGGTTAGCCGGAAACCTCGACCCTGATAGCTTTATGCGACCTATCTTAAGCTGTAACTCGGCCAGTGAAATGACGAACCTCTCCAATTGGTGTGATGAAGATTTTGATCAGTTGATGGATAAAGCATTAGACAGCCCTAATTTATGGGAGCGTGCCCACGTCTATAATCAAGCACAAGAACTTATTCTCTCCAAGCTGCCGATTGTCCCATTGGTGAATATGAAGCGGGTGCTGGTGGTAAATTCACGTGTTCGCCATATTGAAATGAATCCTTTCGGCAGTTTAAATTTCTCGACATTATCATTGCGTAAAGGAGAGAAATAATGTTGCATTCTTTTCTTCGACAAGGTGTTTTCCTGCTGTTAACGGCGTTTATGCTCTCTTTGCTAAGTTATGTGATTTTGATGCAAGATCCATTGAATGCCGAACTGGCTACGCCACACTTTTATCAGGGGTATATTCACTATTTAAACCGTCTTATGCACGGCGACCTTGGCATCAGTTATAACGGCGGTGATCCATTAAAATCCACCATTCTTACGGTGTTGCCGCCCACACTTGAGTTATGTTGTTGTGCGATTTTATTGGCCGTTATTTTTGGCATTCCCCTTGGGATACTGGGCGCTGCCTATCAAACGCATTTTATTGGAAAAACGATCCGCACTTTATCGGCTATTGGCACCGCCTTGCCGGTATTTTGGATAGCACCGATTTTATTGTATTTCTCCGCCATTAACGCTTGGCAAATTTCCGCCATCGGGCAATATAACCTCCTCTATGAAATCAAACCGCTGACCGGTTTCCCACTGATTGATGTCTGGTTTGTTGATGCTCCATATCGCATTAAAATGATTCAAAACGTCTTACAACATTTGGCACTGCCAACGTTAGTTCTCAGCATTTTACCTATGATGGAAATCGTGCGTTTGGTGCAACAACGTGTCGAAATCGTGCTTCAACAAAATTATGTCAAAATCGTCACCACTCGGGGTTGGTCAAAATTGACCATATTGCGCAAATATGTGTTGCGTAATACGTTGCCCTTACTCATTCCACAAATGACTCGCCTGTTCACCTTGGTCATCACGCAATGTATGCTGGTTGAAAATACCCTCGGCTGGCCGGGCATTGGGCGTTGGCTAATTGATGCGGTCACACAACAGGATTACAACAGCATTTCTGCCGGTATTATTACTATCGGGCTTTGTATTATTTTTATCAAAATTCTTTCGGAAACGCTTATTTTCATTGCTGATCCGTTAAATAAGAAGGGATGGTATGCGAAGTAAAGATCCAAAAGACTTTCGTGAAACGGGCACACTAAAACACATTTGGTCACTGTTCCGCCAAGATCGCATTGCGCTCTTTAGTTTCTACGCACTTTTGTTATTAATTTCGACCGCACTTTTGAGCCCGTTCATTGCGCCTTATTCTGCAGAGACGCAATTTATCGGACAAGAATTAATGCCACCCTCTTGGGCGGCAAACGGAGAAATCGCTTACTTCCTCGGCACAGACGATATTGGTCGCGATGTGCTAAGCCGTATTATCGTTGGAAGTACTTATACTGTGGGGGCATCACTCATTGTGATGATCACAACGGCAATTCTTGGCGGCGGATTAGGCATTTGGGCAGGGATGTCACAAGGAATACAATCACGCATTTTAGGCCATTTATTAGATACGTTTCTTACCATTCCCGTCCTTCTCGTCGCCATTATTATTGCGACATTAATGGAACCCGGTTTGCTCAATGCAATGCTTGCCATTACCTTAGCGCTACTGCCGTATTTTGTGCATGAAATTTACCGCAGTATTCAACTGGAATTAAAAAAAGAATATGTCTTAATGTTACGCTTAGACGGCATCTCAAAATGGGCTTTATTGAAAAGCACGATCTTGCCAAATATCGCCGTGCAATACATTCAAGAAACCTCTCGCGTCTTCACGATCGCCATTTTGGATATTAGCGCCTTAAGCTTTATCGCCTTGGGTGCTCAACGCCCGGCACCGGAATGGGGCGCAATGATCCGCGATTCTTTAGAATTAATTTATTTAGCGCCATGGACGGTACTCCTTCCCGGTTTTGCAATTATTTTCAGTATTTTAATTGGCTTGATGTTTTCTAACGGATTATGTCGTGCCATTAGCAAATATTACGAGTAGGTCATCATGGTTCTTTTGGATATTCGCAATCTTCGGATTGATATTAAAACGTCAAACGGATTAATTCGCATCGTTGATAACGTCAGTTTCACACTGAACGAGGGCGAGATTTGTGGCTTAGTGGGTGAATCCGGCTCCGGCAAAAGCTTAATTGCCAAAGTCATTTGCAATGCCTTTAAAGATTCCTGGATTGTTACCGCCGATCGTTTCCGTTTTAACGACGTTGAACTGCTCAAACTCACGCCGACCCAACGCCGCCAAATTGTGGGCAAAGAAATTTCCATGGTTTTCCAAGATCCGCTCACCTGCCTCGATCCAAGCCAAAAAATCGGCAAGCAGCTGATTCAAAGCATTCCGGGATGGACGTTCAAAGGGCATTGGTGGCAACGTTTATTCGGTTGGCGAAAACGCCGCGCTATAGAATTATTGCACCGTGTCGGCATTAAAGAACACAAAGACATCATGCGCAGTTATCCCCATGAGTTAACCGAAGGGGAAGGACAAAAAGTGATGATTGCCATTGCTGTGGCAAATCAACCGCGCTTGCTCATTGCTGATGAACCGGCCAATTCCGTGGAATCCATTACGCGCGTACAAATCTTCAAGCTATTATCCAGCATGAATCAAAACCAAGGCACATCCATTCTACTGGCCAGCAATGACATTAACAGCATTAGCGAATGGTGTGATGCGTTTGTGGTGCTTTACTGCGGGCAAAATTCAGAGTCCGGCCCCCGAGAAGCGATTTTAGAGAATCCTCATCATCCCTACACACAAGCGTTGCTACATTCGATCCCCGATTTTACGCAGCCGCTGCCTTTTAAGAGCCAGTTAGGCACGTTAAAAGGCTCGGTTCCGCTACTTGAAGAAATGCCGCTGGGTTGCCGCCTTGGTCCACGTTGTCCTTTTGCGCAAAAAAAATGTATTACGAAACCGACCGCACTTCGGGTGAAACAACATGAATTTTATTGCCACTTTCCGATTAATTTACGGGAAAAGAAAATAAAAGAAGCCGAAGTGCCGCAGCCGTTAACGCTCAGCAATGACACGCAGGAATAAAAGAACGAAATGCACTTACTACACGTTGAAAACCTGACAAAAACCTTCAAAAAAGATCTTGACCTGTTTGGCGACGGTTACTTTCATGCCGTGGAAAATGTGAGCTTTACCTTGGATGCCGGCAAAACATTGGCCATTATCGGTCGTAACGGTTCAGGCAAATCCATGTTGGCTAAAATGATTGTCGGCATTACTGAACCCACTTCAGGCAAAATCTTATTTCAAAATCAGCCCTTGATTTTTGGTGATTATACTTACCGCGCCAAGCATATTCGTATGGTTTTCCAAGATCCTAATACCGCCTTTAATCCGCGGCTTAATGTTGGTCAAATACTCGATGCGCCGTTGCTGTTAACCACATCACTTAATGAGCAGCAACGTACTCAAAAAATTTTTGATATCTTAACCTTAGTCGGGATGCACCCTGATCACGTGACGATTAAAATCAATACGCTTTCTATTAGTCAGAAGCAGCGTATTGCCCTTGCCCGTGCGTTAATTCTAGATCCGCAAATTATCATTATTGACGATGCCCTTGGTTCATTAGATGCAACGGTCAAAACACAGCTCACCAACTTAATGTTATCGTTACAAGAAAAATTCGGACTAACCTATATTTATGTGGGGCAACACTTAGGCATCATCAAGCATATTGCCGATGAAGTGTTAGTGATGGAAGAGGGTAAGATGATTGAATATGGCGACACTTATTCTTTATTTACTTCACCGCAAAGTGATGTGACCAAGCGCCTGATCGAAAGCCATTTTGGCAAAATTTTAGACGAAACCTCTTGGGGAGAGACGTTTTTACCGATGATCTAATCGCAAAGTGCGGTGGATTTTCACCGCACTTTCACTTGTGCCTAAGTCGCGCCATCTTGCGCAAACTTGACCTTGTCAATACATCGCTTGCACGTATTAACGCAATAATTCCAAGCCAAACTGATAAAGCTGATTTTTCTTGTAGCCATACAATTCCGCCACAATGGCAGCGGCTTTTTTCAACGGCAATTCTTGGCTAATTAAGGTTAGCGCGTGCATGGCTTGCGAAGAGATCGTTTCATCATTGTCTTCTTTTGACTCGCCTTCAACAATGACCACCATTTCGCCTTTGGTACGATTCGGATCTTGCGCCAACCAAGGGATTAAATCGGCTAATTTGTCGCCATGGATCGTTTCCCATGTTTTGGTAATTTCACGCGCCAACACCACATAACGCTCGCTGCCAAAGACACTTTGCATATCCGCCAGACTGTCTAAAATGCGATGCGTGGATTCATAAAAAATCAAAGTGCGGTCTTCTTTTGCCACGTTTTTTAATTTATCCACGCGGGCTTTGCTTTTTGCCGGTAAGAAGCCTTCAAAACAAAAACGATCGGAGGCAATCCCCGAAGCACATAACGCCGTAATCGCCGCACAGGCACCCGGCAATGGCACAACCTGAATCCCCGCTTGCCGGCATTGACGCACCACATGAAAACCGGGATCGCTGATTAATGGCGTACCGGCATCAGAAATCAACGCAATATTCACGCCTTGTAAAAGTTTTTCGACTAACGCACCGGCTTTTTGCTGTTCATTATGATCATGTAAGGTAAAAAACGGCTTTTTAATGCCGTAATGGGCTAATAATAAACCGCTGTGTCGGGTATCTTCCGCCGCAATGAGATCGACTTGTTGAAACGTTTCCAGCGCACGTTGCGTAATATCTTGTAAATTGCCGATAGGCGTTGCGACGATATATAAAATTCCGTTTGAATTGCTCATTTAGACTTCTTTTATTTGCTTTTAGTTAGGGAGATAAGTAAGATCGCTCCAATTGTTTAACCAATGGAGTAATTATGTCTATTCTATTACAACGCATTAATTTAAAAAATCGATTAATGCCTTTTTTGTTCACGCTAATTTTAGCCGGCTGTAATGCCAATTTTATGGGGAATAGCTTCACCAGTGAACTCAAAAAAGATGCGAATGCAAGTTCTGAATTTTATATGAATAAAATTGGGCAAACACAAAAAATCGAAGATCAACAAACCTACAAACTATTAGCCGCGCGTGTACTCGTGACGGAAAACAAAGTGCCTCAAGCCCAAGCGCTATTAAACGAATTAAGCACGCTCAATCCGGATCAATTATTGGATAAATCACTTATTGAGGCGCATATCGCTGCCGTACAAGGCAATAATCAACACGCTGAAGATTTATTACGCCGTGTGGATTTAACGCAATTAAGCAGTTCTCAAGTTGGCCGTTATTATGCAGTGAAAGCGCGCATAGCTGAAAACAAAAATGCCATTATTGATGCGGTGAAAGCACGTATTCAAATGGATCAAGTGCTCACTGATGTACCTCGAAAACAAGAAAATAATGACCGCACTTGGGCGTTATTACGTCAAGCGAATCGCGGCTTATTAAATAATACGCCGGATGAAGGCAATTTAGCCTTAGCCGGCTGGTTGGCACTCGCCCGTGCTTATAACGATAATTTAAGTCAGCCGACCCAATTAAGCCAAGCTTTGCAAAATTGGAAATCGGCTTATCCGAATCACTCTGCGTCTTATTTATTCCCAACGGAATTACAAGGCTTGTTCAATTTCCAACAAACATCACTTTCTCAAGTCGCCTTGCTTTTACCGCTAAGTGGTAATGGTCAAATTCTCGGTAACACCATCAAATCCGGTTTTGATGCAGCCAAAGGCGACAATACCGCCGTTCAAGTGCAGGTTTATGATACCGTTGCAACCCCTATCAACGATATTATTGCGCAAGCTAAACAAGCCGGTGTTCGTGCGATTATCGGACCTTTGCTAAAACAAAACGTAGATAGCGTATTAAATAATCCGTCTGATATTCAAGGCATGGACGTTCTTGCATTGAACTCTACACCAAATGCCCGTGCTATTGGTCAAGTTTGCTATTATGGCTTATCTCCTGAAGATGAAGCCGAATCCGCCGCCAATAAAATGTGGAAAGATGGCATTCAAGCGCCAATGGTTGCGGTGCCACAAAACGATTTAGGACAACGTACTGCGACAGCATTTAACATTCGTTGGCAACAACTTTCCGGTACTGATGCGAATATTAAATATTACAACCAAACCGGTGATGTGGGTGTCGCGTTACAAGGCCAAAACGTACAAGGTCTTTATGTTGTTGCGAAAAGTGAAGAATTGGCTGATGTAAAATCCGTGATTGATAATAGCGGCAGCAATATCAAATTGTATGCCAGCTCACGCAGCAACTCCTCCAATAACGGACCGGAATACCGCTTGTTAATGAACGGACTACAATTTAGTGATATTCCGTTCTTCAAAGACACGGATTCTGCGCAATATCAAAAAATTGCCACCAATACTAATGGCGACTACTCATTAATGCGTTTATACGCCATGGGAGCTGATGCTTGGTTGTTAATCAGTCACTTCAATGAATTACGCCAAGTGCCGGGGTATCAAATTGACGGCTTAACCGGTAAATTAAGCGCAGGCCCGAACTGCAATATCGAACGTGATATGACTTGGTTCCAATATCAAAACGGTGGTATTCAGGTATTAAACTAAGTTGAACGTATGTTCTCTCTAAAACGTCAACAAGGGGCGAGATTTGAACACAAAGCTCGCCTCTTTTTAGAATCTCAAGGCTTAACTTTTCTCGCTGCCAATCAAACATTCAAATGCGGTGAACTGGATCTGGTGATGCTGGATCAAGACACTATCGTGTTTGTCGAAGTCCGCCAACGTAAAAACGATCACTTCGGCTCTGCCATAGACAGTGTGGATTGGAAAAAACAACAGCGTTGGCTGAATGCGGCAAGCCTTTGGCTGGCACAGCGGAAACAAAGTTTAGAAGATACAGACTGCCGTTTTGACTTAGTCGCTTTCGGCAAAACCGAGCAAGATATCCAATGGATCCCCAACTTTCTTGATTAATCACTATGCTAAATAAACTCAATGATTTATATGAGGAAAATATTAAAACTCATATTTACGCCAAAAGCCTGTTAAGTACACAAATTGTCGAGGCGGCACAACGCATGATCAGCTGTCTCTTGCAAGGCAATAAAGTGATTGTGTGCGGAGAGGGGCGTTCTTATATTAATGCCCAATGCTTAGTGGCGAATTTATTAAATCGCTACGAATTAAAACGCCCGAGCTTTCCTTCTGTTTTATTGAGCTTAGATAGTGCGGTCAGTTCTACCTTTATTTCTGATCTTGCCTTAGAAAAATTATATCAACACCAATTTAACGCCACTGCGCAAAAAGGCGATATGCTGGTGGCATTCGCGCCTTTAGGTAATGAAAAGAACGTGCTCAATATTATTACGCATGCGGTCAATAAAGACATCACAACTCTTGTTTTAACCGGTAGCAGCCACGATCATATTCAAGGCATTTTGACCGAAAACGATTTACACATCGCGGTGCCAAGCGCAAAAGAAAGCCGATTGTTGGAAAATCACTTATTTATTATTAACAGTATTTGTGAACTTATTGATTTTAAACTCTTTTCTCATTCATAGCTTGACAAAAACCGTCCATTCAAGCCACACTAGCGCATAATTACCACACAGACAAAGGAGACAATGATGCTAACAAGTCCATTAAAAAAACTGGTTCTTGTGTTAACGACAGCCTGCTTATTACAAGGTTGTGTTGCCGCCGCGATTGGTGGTGCTGCGGTTGCCGGTGCGACAAAAGTTGCCACCGATCCTCGCACCATGGGAACACAAATTGACGATGAGACGTTAGAACAACACGTCTATTCCGCCATCAAAAAAGATCCACAAATTAAATCGGAAGCGCGTATTAGTGTCACTGCATATAGTGGTCGTATCTTATTAACCGGTCAAATACCGAATGAAAGTTTGCGCGACGTTGCCACCGGATTGGCCAAAGGCGTACAAAACGTCAACGATGTTTATAATGAAGTTCGTGTAGGAGAAAAAGTCAGTTTTACTCAAATGAGCAAAGACGCTTGGATTACCAGCCAAATTAAATCCAAAATGCTTGTTGATTCCAAAGTGAAAACCAGTGACATCAAAGTGGTAACAGAAAATAATGAAGCCTTCCTCATGGGCAATGTAACCCAAGATCAGGGCAATGCGGCCGCAGAAATTGCGCGTAATGTTTCGGGTGTGACCAAAGTTGTCAAAGTTTTTAATTACTTAAATTAACATTCAAGGCGACGCTTATACGCCACTGTTCTTATATGACAAAAAGGTGCATGACGCACCTTTTATTATAGCTAGCCAAAGTCTGGCTATAAAAACAATACGCTATGCGTATGGAGCCAAATAGCTTAAGAGATGAACAGAAAAAATCCTCGCGATATAATGAACAAGGCTGACAACCAAAATTCAACATATAGGAGGATTATTTACCCCTCGTAGCGTGCATCTTGATGCACGACCAAATTACACACGGAACGTTATTTAACTCTTTCGGGCATTCACGATTTCGTGCAACAAGTTGCACGCTACAATTCTTATATGACAAAAAGGTGCATAGCGCACCTTTTTATTTGCCTTTGATTTACGTATTTAAGTGCGGTCAATTTTCGAGGTGAATTTCATTTTTGTGTTTCACAATCACCATATGATGATCCGCAAATTTCTGCGCAAGCGTTTGGATTGATTGTCCATTTGGCAACACAAGATGCGGGGCGATCTCGACCAATGGAATGATCACAAACTCGCGCTGATGCATATCATAATGCGGCACGGTCAGGCGTTCTGACTGAATAATGTGATCAGCGTAAAGCAAAATATCCAAATCTAATGTACGCTCTCCCCAACGGCGCAAACGAACACGCCCTTGTTCATGTTCAATGCGTTGCAATTCATCCAACAATGCCAGCGGCGCAAGTGAGGTTTCCAAACAGGCAACCGCATTCACATAATCCGACTGATCTTGTGGCCCAAGTGGCTTACTTTGATAAAAAGAACTCACCGCCGTTAATCTTGAATCAGAAAGCGCATTTAACGCCTGCAATGCGGCAGTCAGTTGCGCCTGAGGATTTGCAAGATTACTTCCTAAGGCAATATACACCTTATTCATGACTCACCTTTTTCGCAGAATGATGTCGCTTACGACGATGATATTTCCGTTTTTTAGGCTGACTCGGTAACTCTTTTACCAAATCTTGTCGTTGGGTTTCGTTGCTAAATTGGTATTCATGCCACCATGCCGCCAATTCCACCGCTTCACCACCCTCAATTTCTGCCCTCATAACCAATAAATCAAAGCCGGCACGGAATTTTGCTTGCTCAATGGCACGTTGTACGGATTTTGGCGTACGTTTTAAAAACTGTAATTGCAATAACCAAATTTCACGAATAACAGCCGTATGGCGACGCGGTACGGCTAAACTTTTACACAATTGCTCAAGTATATCATTTGAGGCTAACGCATAAGCATCGTAATTATTCAGCCCCCCTTCATTTTTTAACACCTCAACCCGTTCGCGTAAGGGATACCAAAAAAAGGCGGCAAATAAAAATGCCGGATTGATGGGGAGTTTGTCCGCCACGCGCTCATCCGTTGAAGTTAGCGCACGCAAAATCATTTTTTCCGTCATGCTATCTTCATACTCGGTAAAATAGGGCGTTAATAATGGGAAAAGCGGCTCAAACAAACCATATTGACGTAATAGCCGATAAGTTTTGACGCCATGCCCACTTTGCAATAGCTTCAAGCTTTCTTCAAATAAACGTGCCGGTGGAATATTTTTGAGTAAATGGGCAAGAGATTTAATCGGCGCATCACTGGGTTTATCCAAAAACATATCCAATTTCGCCATAAAGCGAATAGAACGCAACATCCGCACCGGATCTTCTTGATAGCGGGTAACCGGATCACCAATTAAACGCAACTTTCCATTTTTTAAATCATCAATACCGTTAAAGAAATCTTTTAGCGTGTTGTCTTGTGGATTGTAATAGAGGGCGTTTACGCTAAAATCGCGACGTTCTGCATCTTGTTCCAGGGTGCCATACACGTTATCACGCAACAGCATGCCTTCTTCGCTTTGCTTGGCCAGCTTTTCGTTATGATGCTCTGCATGACCGGCGCGAAATGTCGCCACCTCAATAATCTCACGTCCAAACATCACGTGCGCTAAGCGAAAACGTCGCCCTACTAAACGGCATTGACGTTGAAAAACCGCTTGAATTTGTTCCGGACGCGCATTGGTCGCCACATCAAAATCTTTCGGTTTTTTGCCCAGTAATAAATCACGCAAACAACCGCCGACCACATAGGCTTCATAACCTTGGCGTTGTAATTTTTCCACCACCGTTAATGCATTACGATTAAACATACGCGGTGTGATGCCGTGCACGGAGGCTTTAATGCTATGTTTAACCGCTTTATGCGGTAGATTGCGTTTATTATGAGATCCCCCCTGTGCTTTATTCTTGACAGATTCAGCGACAACAGAAGTTTTTTTAGATGAGGTTTTGACGTCATTTTGAGCAACAGGATGTTTTTTCGTTTTTTTGCTCAAAAGATTTTTAATATAGGTAAAAATAAGACATCTCCATTATTCGACAATAAAGTAAAAGTGCGGTCTAAAAATAAGATGATTTTTGACCGCACTTTTATTATTTAGTGGCATTAGCCGACCATTTGTTTTTCACGAATTTCCGCTAAGGTTTTACAGTCAATACAAAGATCCGCTGTCGGGCGCGCTTCCAAGCGTTTAATGCCAATTTCCACGCCACAAGATTCGCAATAACCAAAATCGTCGTTATCTAATTTTTTTAAGGTACTTTCGATTTTTTTCATTAATTTACGCTCACGATCGCGAGTACGCAATTCCAAGCTAAATTCCTCTTCTTGCGTTGCTCTATCAGAGGGATCCGGAAAATTAGACGCCTCATCTTGCATATGCGCCACAGTTCGAGACGCTTCATCTCTAATTTGATCATGCCAAGCTTGAAGGATTTTTCTGAAATGCAGCACTTGCTGCTCATTCATATACTCTTCGCCTTTTTTCTCTTTGTACGGCTCAACACCGGCTAACGCTAATAAGCTCAAAGACGCTTTACTCATTTGTATCTCCTAATAAAAAACGCATCCATTTAACACGTCTAAAACGCCACTTATCTGTGTTGCTTTTGCGGATTATCAAAGTAACACCAAAATTAAAACAGACCTTAGTTTTTGAAAGGCGTAATAAATAACAGAACTTCCTCAAATGATCAAATGAATTTACGTTTCATTTCATCGTTTTTACCTTAATTTTTCTAAATTTGCGATCTTGCACGCATTATTGATTCGCCGGTTTATCTCTCCCCTCGGTTTTCTTTCATATTACGCCTTGAGTTAAATAATAAAGTGCGGTTAAAAACGTGACTATTTCATTAGATAAATTCGCCGGTTGCCTGATTTTCAGCGGATTAACACTGCTCGTTTTACCGGATAATTGGCTTTTATCATGGGAAATGGGTGCCTATATCGCATTTCCGATATTACTTATAATGTTACTGTGTTATCGCCTTAAATTAACGCGTTTATCCACCTTCCTTGCCTATTGTTTATTGTGTTTAGCACAACTGATTTATGTGCATTACCCTGCCCTGTCACTTCTTCAACAAGCGGATAATATCTCCCATCTGCCTAACCCCCTTCACACCGAATTCACCGTGCAAGAAATATTGCATCAACAAGATTTTCAAACACTGGTCATTGTCGCCAAACTCGCTGAGCATTTGCCGGAACAGCGAATTTATGCGCAATGGAAAGCGCCACACAAAGTAAAAATTGGTGAGCGCTATGCAGGAGATTTACGTCTACGCCCCCTTTCTTCTCGTTTAAATATGCACGGCTTTGATCGCCAACAATGGTACTTTAGTAAACGCATTACTGCGTGGGCGGACGTGAAAAGTGCGGTCAAAATCGAGCAGGTTTTTTCATGGAGGCAAAACGCACTTCATCATGCGCTCAAGCAAACAGAACTGTTATCTCAACAAGGATTGCTATTAGCTCTAGGGTTTGGCGAACGGGCATGGCTTAAAAACGCCACCTGGCAAATTTATCAAAAAACTAACACAGCGCACTTGATCGCGATTTCAGGATTACATATCGGCCTGGCGATGATGTTAGGTTTTGCCTTGGCGCGCTTACTCCAATTTACGTTTCCAACTCATTACATCAGCCCAACCTTTCCGATTTTCTGCGGCATGATTTTAGCCCTGCTTTATAGCCAGCTTGCCGGACTGGCCATCCCTACGTTGCGTGCCATGATCGCTCTCGCTTTACTCTACGCCATTCAGCATTTACGGCTGCATTGGACGGTGTGGCAACTGTTATTGCGAGTGGTCGCACTACTGATTTTTATCGATCCGCTCATGTTGCTTTCCACCAGTTTTTGGCTATCCGTCGGTGCAGTCACCTGTTTAATTATTTGGTATCAATGTTTTCCGCTTTCCTTATTACACTGGCGCGGCAAATCATTCACCCATTCGCCTTGGGGAAAAGTGCGGTACGTTTTCGGTTTATTTCATTTGCAACTTGGTTTGCTTTGGTTATTCACGCCGATTCAATTGTTATTTTTTAACGGCATTTCCCTAAACAGTTTTATTGCCAATCTTATTGCCGTGCCACTTTATAGCTTCATTTTAGTGCCGTTGGTGCTGTTTGCTGTGCTCACCCAAGGCAGCTGGAACACCTGGTGGCTTGCCAATGATCTGGCAGAAAAAATCACCGCACTTTTAGCCCCTTTGGAGGATCATTGGCTGGCCATTTCTCTTTCGCAAAGTTTATGGATTACGCTTGTTTTAACTAGCCTGTTTTTAGGCTTGCTGTATTATGTTTATAAACCACCAAAACTGCTCTCTTCTCCATTAGAATTGGCCAAATACGCTCGTTTAAAAGGCTTTCACCTCGCTGCTGAACGCACCTTGAGTTTACCGTTACAAAAGGCAATTTATGGATTAGGTTGCGGATTGATTGTATTTTGCGGCGTTGCGTTAGCGCACCATTCCTTTTTCCGTCCAAACTGGCAATTAGACACCCTAGATGTGGGGCAAGGGTTAGCCACCCTGATCGTGAAAGACGGCAAAGGCGTGCTATACGACACCGGCGCAAGTTGGGACAGCGGCAGTATGGCGCAGTTAGAAATTCTGCCTTATTTACAGCGACAAGGCATTCAGTTGGAATGGCTGATTTTAAGCCATGATGACAACGATCATTCAGGTGGTGCCCGTGCGATATTATCCGCTTATCCCGATATTCAATTGACCACCGCGTCGCAAAAACGCTATGGCGAAAAAAACACGGCAGAAAACGACCGCACTTTTTGCCTTGCCGGCAAACAATGGACATGGCAGGGATTGCACTTTACCGTACTCTCCCCCGATAACATCGTGCCCCGTGCGGAAAATCCCGATTCCTGCACGCTGTTCTTAACCGACGGCAAACACCACATTTTACTGACAGGCGATGCCGATCTCAACGTGGAATACAAGATTCTACCAAAGCTAGATAAAATCCATGTGCTACAGGTGGGACACCATGGCAGCAAAACCTCGACAGGAGAGGCATTCGTGCGCCACACACAGCCGGATATTGCGCTAATTTCCAGTAGCCGTTGGAATCCTTGGCATTTTCCCCATCAAACGGTCGTTGATCGCTTAACGCAACACCATGCCAAACTCTATAACACGGCAGAAGACGGACAAATCCGTTTATTATTTGAAGAAAACGACATCAAAATTCAAACAGCACGGGCGGAATTTTCGCCATGGTATCGCAGATTAATTGGCTTGAAGGGTAAATAAAGGTACAATGCGCCATTATTTTTGACCCAACGACAGATATTATGACGCAAGATCACGATCTTTCTACCCTGCAAACCTTCAAACGATTATGGCCGACCATTAGCCCTTATAAAACCGGTCTTATTGCCGCCGGCATTGCATTGGTGCTCAATGCGTTAACCGATTCCGGTTTAATTTTCTTACTTAAACCCTTGTTAGATGAAGGCTTTGGCAAGGCAGACGCCCATTTCTTAAAGCAAATGTCGGTTTTTGTGGTATTACTGATCATTTTTCGTGGTATTTCCGGATTTGTTTCTAACTATTGTTTGGCGTGGGTATCCGGCAAAGTGGTGATGACCATGCGTCGCCGTTTATTCAAACACTTAATGTTTATGCCGGTGAGTTTTTTTGATAAAAATGCGACCGGCAAACTACTCTCCCGCATCACTTACGATTCAGAAGTGATCGCCAATGCCTCTTCAGGTTCCTTGGTCACTATTGTGCGCGAAGGTGTCTATTTGATTTCCCTGTTGGGCATCATGCTTTATACCAGCTGGCAACTGTCGGTGGTGTTGCTGATTATCGGTCCGATTATCGGCGTGTTGATCAGTTTAGTCTCAAAGAAATTCCGTAATCTCAGCCGGAATATGCAAAACTCCATGGGCGATTTAACCTCTACCACAGAGCAAATGTTAAAAGGGCATAAAGTGGTGCTGTCTTTCGGCGGGCAAGTTATCGAGGAAGAACGCTTCAATCAAGTGAGCAACGATATGCGCCGTAAAGGCATGAAAATGGCGGCGGCCGATGCCATTGCCGATCCGGTGGTTCAAATCATCGCCTCGTTTGCCCTTGCCGCCGTGTTATACCTTGCGAGTTTCCCTTCCATCATGGATCAAAACTTAAGTGCGGGGACATTTACCGTTGTTTTCTCTTCCATGCTTGCCTTAATGCGTCCGTTAAAATCCTTAACGAACGTCAACGCCCAATTCCAACGTGGTATGGCAGCCTGTCAAACCTTGTTCAGTATTTTGGATATGGAAACGGAAAAAGATACCGGCACGTATAAAGCAGACCATGTGAAAGGTGACCTTGAATTTAAAAATGTCACCTTCCGCTATGAGGACAAAGACGAACTTGCCTTGGATAATATTTCCTTCCGGATTCCTCATGGCAAAACGGTGGCATTAGTGGGGCGTTCCGGTTCCGGTAAATCTACCATCGCGAATTTAGTGACCCGCTTCTATGATGTGACTCAAGGTGAAATTCTATTAGACGGCGTGAATATTCAAGATTATCGCCTATCGGATTTACGCGAAAATTGCGCCGTTGTCTCACAACAAGTGCACTTATTCAACGATACCATCGCCAATAATATCGCTTATGCAGCGGAAGATAAATACAGCCGTGAAGAAATTATCAACGCAGCAAAAGCGGCACACGCAATGGAGTTTATCGAACATTTAGAACATGGTTTGGATACCGTTATTGGCGAAAATGGCGCCAGCTTATCCGGCGGTCAACGCCAACGTTTAGCTATTGCTCGTGCCTTATTGCGTAATTCACCGGTGTTAATTTTAGATGAAGCGACCTCCGCTTTAGATACGGAATCCGAGCGTGCAATTCAAGCCGCATTGGAAGAAATTCAAAAAGATCGTACCGTTTTGGTGATCGCGCATCGTTTATCCACCATTGAAAAAGCGGACGAAATTCTTGTCATTGAAAACGGACAAATTAAAGAACGCGGCAACCACCAAGCCCTATTGGCACAAGGCGGTGCGTATAAACAATTACACGGCATGCAGTTTAAATAATTAACCTAAGGAGAAAGTATGCAGTTTTGGTATTCCCGTTCGTGGATCACATGGCTACTCTGCCCTTTCTCCTTGCTATTTTGGCTAATTAGCGCTTTTCGTCGTGCTTTATTTCGTTTTCATGTCTTAACATCTTATCGTGCACCGGTTCCCGTCGTGGTCGTTGGTAATTTGTCGGTGGGCGGAAATGGTAAAACACCCGCGGTGATTTGGTTAGTCGAAGAGCTCCGCAAGTGCGGTCTGAATGTTGGGGTGATTTCCAGAGGTTATGGTAGCCAAACGAAAACCTATCCTTTGTTGGTCACACCGGCCAGTGATCCGGTGCAAGCCGGTGATGAGCCGGTTTTAATTGCCACACGGACCCAAGCCCCGGTTTGCATTTCACCCAATCGCCAACAAGCCATTGAATGTCTATTACAACATACGCCTTGTGATGTCATCATCAGCGATGACGGCTTGCAACATTACAAATTACAGCGTGATGTTGAAATCGTGATCATGGATGCTCAACGTGGTCTAGGCAACGGTTTCTTGTTACCGGCAGGCCCGCTACGCGAATTGCCAAGCCGTTTACAATCCGTCGATTTCATTATTACCAACGGTGCAGAAAATCAATACAGCGATGCGGTGATGCTGTTAAAACCACAATACGCCGTCAATTTAGTGACCAAAGCACAACGTCCATTAAATGAATTTAACCACGCCACGGCTATTGCCGGCATCGGTAATCCACCACGTTTTTTTGCGATGTTAGAACAACAGGGAATCACATTAAGCGAAACCCAAGCCTTCCAAGATCATCAGGCTTTTACCGCCTCTTTGTTTGATAAATTCGATAAAAATCAACCGCTCTTCATGACCGAAAAAGATGCGGTGAAGTGCCTCGCCTTTGCGCAAGAAAATTGGTGGTATGTGCCGGTAACCACGGAAATCCAAGGGGCTAAAACGCAGCAACTAATTCAAAAAATCGTGCAAAAGTGCGGTCCAAAATCAAAATAAAACACCATGAATAAGCAATTATTGGATATTCTGGCTTGCCCAACTTGCCATGGACATTTGGAATACGATGAGCAACATCAACGTTTAATTTGTCGCGTTGAAAATCTTGCCTACCCGATCAAAAACGGTATTCCGATATTATTAGCAGAACAGGCAGAAACATTAAGCCAATCAGAGGAAAAGTAACATGACCCAATTCACCGTAATCATTCCCGCCCGTTACGCCTCCAGCCGTTTACCGGGCAAACCCTTAGCAGACATTGCTGGCAAACCGATGATTCAACATGTTTTTGAACAAGCCAAACAATCCGGTGCGAGCCGAATTATTATTGCCACGGATAATCAACAAGTGGCTACCTCTGCCAAAAATTTTGGTGCAGATGTGTGCATGACGGCAGAAAGCCACAACTCGGGCACAGAACGCTTGGCTGAAGTGGTGGAAAAACTGGCGATTCCCGACAACGAAATCATTGTGAACATTCAAGGCGATGAACCGCTTATTCCGCCGGTGATCGTCAAACAAGTAGCAGAAAATCTCGCGAAATACCCTGTCAACATGGCAAGCCTTGCGGTCAATATCGACGAGCCTGAGGAATTATTTAATCCCAATGTGGTGAAAGTGCTGACCGACAAAGACGGCTATGTGCTTTATTTCTCCCGCGCCGTGATTCCTTGGGATCGCGATCAATTTGCGCAAATGAACGACGTAGCAAAATTGCAACTGAATACTCAATACCTGCGCCACATTGGGATTTATGCTTACCGCGCCGGTTTCATTAAACACTATGTGCAATGGCAACCGACCGCATTAGAACACATCGAAAAACTGGAACAGCTACGCGTGCTTTGGAACGGCGAAAAAATTCATGTAGAACTCGCCAAAGAAGTGCCGGCAGTGGGTGTCGATACCGCCGAAGATTTGGAAAAAGTGCGGTCGATTTTGACAAAGAAATCACATTAAAGAAAATACTCCCCTCTTTAGAAAAGAGGGGAATTTGCTTTAAAAAAGCAAAGACTATAATGTTTCAAATCATTTCAATATAAAATCCGACTTAATCATTCATGATGACTTTTGACGCCAAAAAATTCCTCGCTAACGTACCGCACTTACCGGGCGTTTATCGTATGTATGACGATAGCAACACGGTGATTTATGTGGGCAAGGCGAAAGATCTGAAAAAACGCTTATCCAGTTATTTTCGCAAGCAGTTAAACAGCAAGAAAACAGAAGCGTTGGTGGCATCAATTCATCATATTGAAACCACGATTACCACCTCGGAAACAGAAGCACTCCTGCTTGAGCACAATTACATCAAAACCTATCAGCCGCGTTATAACGTGTTGTTACGCGATGATAAATCCTATCCATATATTTTATTAACCAAAGAAACGCATCCTCGTATTACCTCTTATCGAGGCTCGAAAAAAATCCAAGGGGAATATTTCGGCCCTTATCCCAATGCCGGCGCGGTGCGTGAAACCTTGTCTTTGTTGCAAAAATTGTTCCCTATTCGGCAATGCGAAAATTCGGTGTATAACAATCGCTCGCGTCCTTGTTTGCAATATCAAATTGGGCGTTGTCTTGCCCCCTGCGTAAAAGGTTATGTGACTGACGAGGCCTATGCGCAGCAAGTGAATTTTGCCCGCTTGTTCTTACAGGGCAAAGATCAACAAGTCTTGGATCATTTGGTCAAACAAATGGAACAGGCAAGTCAGCAACTGAATTTTGAAGAGGCGGCACGGGTTCGCGATCAAATTCAGGCGGTACGCGCAGTAATTGAAAAACAATTTGTCGCCAACGATCGCCATGATGACATTGATATTATCGCCATCGCCTACCAACTTGGTGTGGCTTGCGTGCAGGTGTTGTTTATCCGTCAGGGTAAGATTTTGGGTAATCGTAGCTACTTCCCGAAAGTACCAAGCAATACCAATCTGGCAGAACTCACTGAAACCTTTGTTGGGCAATTTTATTTACAGGCACACCAAGGCAGAACCATTCCGAACACCATTATCGTGGATCAAAAACTGGAAGAAAAAGCGGATTTAGAAGTTTTGTTAAGCGACCAAGCAGGACGAAAAGTTATCATTCAAGATCACGCTAAAGGCGATAAAAGCAAATACCTGCAACTCGCACAAATGAATGCCAAAGCCGCGTTAGTGACCAAGTTAAAACAATCTACCTTGCAACATGATCGCTATGCCGCCTTGCAGGAATTACTCGGTATCGATGCCATCAAACGCATGGAATGTTTTGATATCAGCCACACCATGGGCGAACAAACCATCGCTTCCTGCGTGGTGTTCAATCAGGACGGGCCGCTAAAATCCGATTATCGTCGTTTCAACATCAGCGGCATCACCAAAGGCGATGACTACGCGGCTATGGAGCAAGCACTGTTAAAACGCTATGACAAAGATTTGGAAGAAGACAAAATCCCCGACATTATTTTTATCGACGGCGGCAAAGGACAACTCAACCGTGCATTACAGGTGTTTGAAAATCTCAAAGTAAAATGGAATAAAAACCGACCGCACTTAATTGGTGTGGCCAAAGGCGTCGATCGTCGTGCCGGCTTGGAAACCCTGATTTTAAGCAAATGGGATAAAGAATTGCATTTGCCCTCAGACAGCCTTGCACTCCATTTAATCCAACATATCCGCGATGAAAGCCACAACCACGCCATCAGCGGACACCGTAAGAAACGCCAACAACATTTCACCCAAAGCGGCTTAGAAAGCATTGAAGGCGTAGGCGCCAAACGCCGCCAAGCGCTCCTCAAATACCTCGGCGGCTTACAAGGCGTTAAAAATGCCACTCTCGATGAAATTGCCTCCGTCCCCGGCATTTCAAAAGCATTGGCAGAAAAGATTTTTGAGACGTTACAGCATTAAGACTTGCCATGCAAAATAAAGAATAATTTGCTAAAAAGACAATTTTTATGCAAAATCCGTTTATATTTATCTTGCTGGAATTCGTATGCTTAACAAACCTAACTCGCTTCTACAGGCGTTTAAAGACTTATTGCGTCAAGAAAAATTCGGCTCGCAGAGCGAAATTGTGACTGAATTGCAAAAACTCGGATTTCATTCGATCAATCAATCGAAAGTCTCCCGAATGCTCACCAAAGTCGGGGCGGTACGCACACGTAATACTCGCATGGAAATGGTGTATTGCCTTCCTACGGATCTCACCGTGCCACAAGCCGCCAGTTCACTGAAAGAGCTGGTGTTAGATATTGATCATAACAATATGCTGATTGTGATTCATACCAGCCCCGGCGCGGCACAACTCATTGCTCGTTTACTGGATTCGATCAGCAAAGCCGAAGGTATTTTAGGCAATATTGCCGGGGACGATACCATTTTTGTCACCCCAACCCGCGATACCGATATTCAGCGATTATTTGCCAAAATACAGGCATTATTTGATCATTCAAATGAATCCATTTAGACGCTTATGAGAATTCTTATTACCGGTGCAACCGGCTTTATTGGCACAGCCCTCGTGCCGCAACTTTTGGCGCGAAATCATCACCTCACCGCATTCGTGCGCGATATTTCAGCCGCGCAAGCCAAACTCCCCGCTTCTCCCAATATCGAATACATTAATACGCTAGATTATTTTCAACATTTAGATCAATTTGATGCCGTCATTAATCTGGCCGGCGAACCAATTTTTCACCGTCGTTGGACAGATGAACAAAAATGCCGCCTAAAAGACAGCCGAATTACTTTAACGCAACAACTGGCAGACCTAATTAATCGTGGCACAACACCACCTTGTTTTATTTCAGGTTCTGCGACCGGTTATTATGGCGATGGTCAAGAGCAGGTTTTACATGAGGGAAGCGCACCGGCAACAAACTTTATCGGTGAATTATGCCAAGCTTGGGAGGCAGCGGCATTACAGGCTCGCACGCGCGTTTGTATTATGCGAACCGGCATGGTTCTCGGCAAACAAGGTGGGGCACTGACTAAAATGTGGCCGCTATATTCTTGTTGTCTCGGTGCGAAACTAGGTTCCGGACAGCAATATTGGGCATGGATCGCCCTTGAGGATATGGTAAACGCGATGTTATTTTTACTCGAACAGGATACTTGCCAAGGCGTATTTAATCTCGTTGCGCCACACGCCATTCGTCAAAAAGACTTTCACGCTATGCTAGGACGTGCCATCAAACGTCCTCAACAGCCCTTTGCCGCACCGGCATTGATGTTGAAATGTCTTCTTGGGGAACGCGCCTCGCTATTACTGGACAGCCAGCATATTCAGCCTCAACATTTACTTGCGCAAGGCTTTCAATTCCGCTATCCGACATTGTCATCTTATTTGCCTGACCTGATTTAAGCGTTGCTTCAAACGTCATGGTGGATATTTATGGTCGCACAGTGGAAATTATCTCATTCCGTCAGAATACGCGGATCCTATTGTAGCGTGCAACTTGTTGCACGAAATCGTGAATGCCCGAAAGGGTTAAATAACGTTCTCTGTGTGGTTTAGTCGTGCATCAAGATGCACGCTACACACTGACCTGATTTAAGCGTTGCTTTAAACATCATGGTGGATATTTATGGTCGCACAGTGGAAATTATCCCATTCCGTCCAAAGACGCAGTTCCTATTAGCAAAAGTGCGGTGAAAAATGAATATATTTCCTACCGCACTTTGTTGCTATATATAAAAACAGCCGCTTATTATCAAAGCGGCTGTTGATGTTGTCTCTAAATTAAAGAACGCGACGCGACTGCGTGTATGTTTTCGCCCAGTAGCTATCATCTAAGGACTCAATGATCACACCACGGCTTGTGCTAGAATGCATAAATCGATTGTTACCAATATATACACCTACATGATTATTTTTACGGAAGAAGACTAAATCGCCCACTTTTAATTCATGCTTCTGAATTTGCTTGCCAACATGGCGTTGTTCCGCAGTGGAACGTGGTAATGCTAAACCGTAGGCTTTGAGAAAGGTTGTTTGCATAAAACCGGAGCAGTCGATCCCGCCTTTAGTCAACCCGCCTAAACGATAACGCGTACCTGCCCATTCTTGGTAGATTTTCGCAAGTCGTTTATCGGTAATCTCAGAATATTGACGTGGTTTGTTGGTTTTTAGCGTGGTGCTAATGAGTTGATTTAATTGAGCTTCATCTTGTGTCGAGGCTGTTGAATTTTCAGATGTCGTAGAACAAGCCGTTAATACAAATAGCGGAAGAAGAATAAAAAATTTCTTAAACATAGGTAATCGTCGTTATTTTAAAAGTTATTTATACATAAAAATTCTCAGCGATCCTAGCGTAAAATAAAGAAAAAATCCAGAAAAAGCTCAATTTAATTTCATAAAATTCATGTTCTATCGCCTATATCGTGCATAAAAGGAATTTTATGCACGATATATTGAATATTAGAGAGACTAGTTAGAGGTGTCTAATTCAGGGAAGGATTTCACCAAATCATCTACGGCTTTCATTTGTGAAACAAAGGCTTCCAATTTATCTAACGGTAAGGCTGACGGGCCATCACATTTGGCTTTGCTCGGTTCTGGGTGCGCCTCTAGGAATAGGCCTGCCAAGCCAACCGCTAAACCGGCGCGGGCAAGTTCGGTAACTTGCGCGCGACGCCCACCGGAGGCAGCGCCAAACGGGTCACGACATTGCAATGAATGGGTCACATCAAAAATCACCGGACAACCTTTAGAGACATTTTTCATCACGCTGAAACCCAACATATCAACAATTAAATTGTCATAGCCGAAATTCGTGCCACGATCACACAAAATCACTTTATCGTTGCCGCATTCAGCGATTTTTTCCACAATATTACCCATTTGTCCCGGACTTAAAAATTGCGGTTTTTTTACATTAATGATCGCACCGGTACGCGCCATCGCTTCGACTAAATCTGTTTGGCGAGCAAGAAATGCCGGTAACTGAATAATATCCGCCACCTCGGCAACCGGTTGGCATTGATAAATTTCATGTACATCCGTAATGATTTTTACGCCGAATGTTTGCTTTAACTCAGCAAAAATCTTCAATCCCTGCTCCATGCCCGGGCCGCGATAAGAATGAATGGAAGAACGGTTTGCCTTATCAAAAGAGGCTTTGAATACATAAGGCACACCCAATTTTTGCGTCACTTCCACATATTTTTCACACACTTGCATTGCCATATCGCGGCTTTCGAGCACATTCATGCCGCCAAATAAGACAAAGGGTTTATCGTTGGCAATTTGAATATCGCCTAATTGAATGAGTTTATTTTGCATACGTTTTCCTTATTTATTTTCAGTTTGCGCCCAACAACCTAATGTTACGCGCTCATTATTTCCGTAATCCCGTAAAGTTTCAATCGATGTCCAAAAATTCTCTTGGAAAATCGACCGCACTTTTTCCCCTTGTTGCCAACCATGTTCCACCAACAGATAACCGCCTGTCCGCATAAATTTCGGCGCATTGGCGATAATATGACGTAAGTCCGCATAGCCTTCTTCTTCCGCCACTAACGCCGACAAGGGCTCAAAGCGTACATCTCCTTGGGTTAAATGTTCATCCTTTGCATCAATATAAGGCGGATTACTCACAATCAAATCAAATGTGCCAGTCACCTTGTCAAACCAATGGCTTTGTAAAAAACTGACGTCTAACTGATTTTTTTCCGCATTAGATGTCGCCAAAGCCACCACATTCGGCATGACATCCACTCCGATAATTTCCGGTTGAATGTGTTTTTTTTGCGCAATGGGTTTCAGTTCAGAGGCTAACGCCAAGGCAATCGCCCCCGTGCCGGTACCTAGATCTAAAATACGAAAACATTGGGAATCTTGACCGCACTTTTGTAGCTTTTCAATGGCAATCGCTAGCGCTTTTTCCACCAGAATTTCGGTATCCGGACGCGGAATCAGCGTACCTGCTGAGACATTTAACGGCAACGACCAAAATTCTTTTTCACCGAGAAGATAAGCGATAGGCTCACCTTGCAAACGGCGGGATAAAAGTGCGGTCAGTTTTTCTTGTGTTTTTTCATCCAGCTGCGTCTCACCAAAAGCCAAAATAAATGCACGCGATTTTTGTGTCACAAATTGCAATAACACTTGTGCATCGGTTTTACCATTTTCAGCGGGATTTCCTTGATTTAACGCTTGCGCGGCGTGTTGCAGCCATTGTTGGTAGTTCATGTTTGTTCAATAAAAATGAACGAGCCGTTAAGCTCGTTCTCTCGTTAATTCTGTTCGGACAATGCCGCCAACTGATCCGCCTGATATTCGGTGATAATCGGCTGAATCAAGTCATCAATTTTACCGTTCATCACTTCATCTAAACGATAAATTGTCAGGTTAATGCGGTGATCTGTCACACGCCCTTGTGGGTAATTGTAGGTACGAATTTTGTCAGAACGGTCACCGGAACCCAAAAGGTTACGACGGGTATCCGCTTGCTCTTGTGCCAATTTTTCCTGTTCTTGTTGTACTAAACGGGAAGCCAGCACGGACAAGGCTTTGGCTTTATTTTTATGTTGTGAACGCTCATCCTGACATTCCACCACCATGCCGGTTGGAATATGCGTAATACGCACGGCAGAATCGGTTTTATTGATATGCTGACCACCTGCACCGGAGGCACGATAGGTGTCAATACGCAAATCTGACGGGTTAATTTCCGGCATTTCAGATTCCGGCAACTCCGGCATCACCGCAACAGTACACGCAGAGGTATGAATACGCCCTTGTGACTCAGTTTTTGGTACACGTTGTACACGGTGGCCGCCTGATTCAAATTTTAATTGGCCATAGGCGCCATCGCCGCTCACAAGGGCAATAATTTCTTTAAATCCGCCCTGCTCGCTTTCGTTTTCACTCAGCACTTCAATGCGCCAGCGTTTGGTTTCCGCATAACGGCTGTACATACGGAAAAGATCGCCGGCGAAAATCCCGGCTTCATCCCCACCGGTACCGGCGCGGATTTCAAGGTAGCAGTTATATTCGTCGTTCGGATCTTTCGGTAATAAGAGAATTTGTAAATGCTGCTCAACTTGTTCCAGTTCGGCTTTGGATTCTTCAATCTCCATTTGTGCCATTTCTTTCATTTCCGGATCGTCAAGCAGGAGCTGCGCTTCTTCTAAATTGGCATTGAGTTGATTCCAACGGCTAAAACTTTTCACCACGTCTTCAAGTTGCGAATATTCTTTGGAATAGGCTCTGAATTTATCTTGCTCACTAATGACAGAAGCATCGCCTAGCAACGCTTCAAGCTCTTCATAACGTTCTTTTAAGCTATCTAATTTACTGATAATAGAGGGTTTCATTCTTTAACCTTCGAAGGAAAATGGACAGGGAAATAAAAAAATCGGGGCATTCTAGCACAGAATCGGCTGGTTGTTGAACTTTACAAATAAAGAAAGGCGCTGTTAATGAACATGAGCGCCTTCCAAAAGGGATTTTAAGCCTCTGTTTAGGCGAATTTACACATACTCTACGTCAATAATTTCAAATTCAACCACACCACCCGGTGTTGTGATATTCACCACATCATCCACTTCTTTGCCGACCAATCCCCGCGCAATCGGTGAATTCACCGAAATCAAGCCGTTTTTAATATCCGCTTCATCATCCCCCACAATGCGGTAAGTGACTTCCTCATCTGTATTGGTATTGACTAAAACTACCGTCGCACCAAAAATCACTTTGCCATTATTCGGCATTTTTGTGACATCAATAATTTGGCAATTCGCAAGCTTGCCTTCAATTTCCTGAATGCGACCTTCGCAGAAGCCTTGTTGCTCACGGGCGGCATGGTATTCTGCATTTTCTTTTAAGTCGCCGTGTTCACGGGCTTCTGCAATGGCTTTAATAATTTCCGGGCGGCGTTCGTTCTTTAAATACTCCAGCTCTTTGCGTAAAAGTTCTGCACCTCGAACCGTAATGGGAATTTGTTGCATATAAGATTTTCCTTAATTTAGATAAAGAAAAACTGCGGGATCGCAACGATCCCCCAGTATCAATTAATCATGTTGCGAGAAAACTTTACTCTCGTCTGTTCGCGTACTATTATTGTTCGTCTTACAAAAAATAGCAACCACAACTCTGAATTATGTATAAGTTTTCACCACGTCGGATCTTCTCAAAAACCCTTTTATTTCTTACCTTAACCGCCTCCGTACACAGCTTCGCCAATGTTGATTTAAACCCTTATCTCAGCAACTTGCCCGAAGGCGCCAATCTGGCATTTATCGCTAAAAACCTGCACCAAGATAAAATTGTCGCTGATTATCACGGACAAACCTTCATGTTGCCGGCCAGTACCCAAAAAGTCTTCACCGCGTTAGCCGCCAAACTCGCCCTTGGTGATTCGTTTCAATTTCAGACCGCACTTTTAACCAACGGAGATATTCAAAACGAACAATTAAATGGCGATTTAATCGTGCGTTTCACCGGTGATCCGGATTTAACCAGTGGACAACTTTTTAATTTATTATCAGAACTGAAAAAGCAAAATATCAGTAAAATCACCGGCAATCTCATTTTGGATACCTCCGTATTCACCAGCCATGATCGCGGTTCAGGCTGGATTTGGAACGATTTAACCATGTGTTTTAATGCCCCACCGGCGGCGGTAAACATTGATAATAACTGCTTTTATGTAGATATTGACGCCAACCAATCGCCAGGCGAATCAGTGAAATTTAACGTGCCGTCACAATATCCCATCCAAGTGTTCGGGCAAGTTTATGTGGCAGACAAAGACGAAGCGCCTTATTGCCAGTTAGATGCCTTGGTGCATGACAACAATCGCTATCAAGTAAAAGGCTGTTTAGCACGCCAAGCGAAACCCTTCGGGTTAAGTTTTGCCGTGCAAGATCCGAATGCCTTTGCGGCAGCAGTCATTCAACGTCAGCTCAAACGCCTCAACATTGAATTTAACGGACAAGTCCAACAACCCTATCGCCAACAACAAGGGCAAGTATTAGCACAACATTTCTCCAAGCCGTTGCCCGATCTCATCAAAAAAATGATGAAAAAATCCGACAACCAAATCGCCGATGCCTTATTCCGCACGATTGCCTATCAGCAATACAAACGCCCGGCGTCTTTCCAGCTAGGCACATTAGCCATGAAAAGCGTGTTATCTCAAGTAGGCATTAAATTCGGCAATAGCATTATCGCCGATGGTTCCGGCTTATCCCGTCACAACCTCATCGCACCACAAACCATGTTACAGGTGTTAGATCACATCGCGAAAAATGAAGAAACGTTGCATCTATTAGACAGCTTCCCTGTTGCCGGTGTGGACGGAACATTAAGCGGACGCGGCTCTTTAATCAATCCGCCATTAGTCAAAAACGTCATCGCCAAAACCGGCGCCCTGAAAGGCGTTTATAATCTGGCAGGTTATCTCACCAACGCACGCGGTGAAAAAATCGCCTTCGTTCAATTTATCAATGGCTACTCCACCGGTGATCTTGAAAGCAAAACCAAACGCGCTCCTTTGGTACAATTTGAAAGCAGCCTGTATAACGCCTTATATCAAGATTGATGTTGCCAAATCGAATCAAGAAAAACACCGTAAAAAAACACCGCACTTATCACCGTATTTGGTGCGGTGAGATCATCGCAATCGTTTACGTTAGAGGGGGGAAATGGTAGAATGCGCCACCAGTTTTGGCGCGTGATACAATTTCTTGTCATAAGGGTGCGACCAAAATTCAATCCATCCCGGCATATAGACATTTTTAAGCAAAATTCATAAATAAATTGTTAGAGAAAACTATGACCAATATCCATAATCACAAAATCCTCATCCTCGACTTTGGTTCCCAATACACCCAACTTATCGCCCGTCGTGTGCGTGAAATTGGCGTGTATTGTGAGCTTTGGGCGTGGGATGTGACTGAACAACAAATCCTTGATTTCAACCCAACGGGAATTATCCTTTCCGGTGGCCCGGAAAGCACCACGGAAGAAAACAGCCCGCGTGCCCCAGAATATGTTTTTAACGCGGGTGTGCCGGTGCTAGGCATTTGCTACGGCATGCAGACTATGGCAATGCAACTTGGCGGTTTAACCGAAACCTCTGATCACCGCGAGTTCGGCTATGCTTCCGTTTTAATGGAAAATACCACCGCACTTTTCGCCGATCTTAATGACGGCGATAACAAATTGGATGTGTGGATGAGCCATGGCGATAAAGTCACTCGCTTGCCACAAAACTTCCAAGTGACCGGTACAACACCAACTTGTCCGATTGCCGCAATGTCTGACGAAAGCCGCCATTTCTACGGCGTGCAATTCCACCCAGAAGTCACACACACTAAAAAAGGCTTAGAATTATTAACCAATTTCGTGGTGAACATTTGCGGTTGCGAAACCAAATGGACTGCCGAAAACATCATTGAAGACGCCGTTGCCCGCATTAAAGAGCAAGTAGGCGATGACGAAGTGATTTTAGGTTTATCCGGCGGCGTGGATTCCTCTGTGGTTGCGTTGTTATTACATCGCGCCATCGGCAAAAACTTACATTGCGTGTTTGTCGATAACGGCTTATTGCGTTTAAACGAAGGCGATCAAGTCATGGAAATGTTCGGCAATAAATTCGGCTTAAACATCACGCGTGTCGATGCAGAAAGTCGTTTCTTAGGCGAACTTGCCGGCTTATCGGATCCGGAAGCGAAACGTAAAATTATCGGTAAAGTATTCGTGGACGTATTCGATGATGAGTCGAAAAAACTAACAAAAGTAAAATGGTTAGCACAAGGCACCATTTACCCTGACGTGATCGAATCTGCCGCAAGCAAAACAGGCAAAGCCCACGTCATTAAATCCCACCACAACGTAGGCGGCTTGCCGGATTATATGAAACTCGGCTTAGTCGAACCATTACGTGAATTGTTCAAAGATGAAGTGCGTAAAATCGGTCTAGCTTTAGGTTTACCGGCTGAAATGATCAACCGCCACCCATTCCCAGGCCCGGGTTTAGGCGTGCGTGTACTCGGCGAAGTGAAAAAAGAATACTGCGATTTATTACGCCGTGCCGATGCCATCTTTATCGAAGAATTACGCAACAGCGGTTGGTATGAAAAAACCAGCCAAGCCTTCAGCGTGTTCTTACCGGTGAAATCTGTCGGTGTGATGGGTGACGGACGCAAATATGACTGGGTGATTTCCTTGCGCGCCGTAGAAACAATTGATTTTATGACCGCACATTGGGCACATTTGCCTTATGATTTATTAGGCAAAGTCTCCAACCGCATCATCAACGAAGTGAACGGCATTTCCCGCGTCGTGTACGACATTAGCGGCAAGCCACCAGCAACGATTGAGTGGGAGTAAAAACCTGCATTTTCAAATTTAAACGGCTTGTAACCCTGAGAAATCAGGGTTACTTTTTTATTGAGAGAGATTCTCTCATCGAACGCAAGACAGACAACAATGATCTGCCTACAAGAACGCATTAACCGAACACGTTTTCCAAGTGAGCTTGGTAGTCAGCCAAATATTTTTCTACCTGTGGATTTTTAATTACATCAGTACATAAAAATGTTGGTAAGCGATTCATACCAAGGAATTCATTGAGTTTATGGAAATGCATATATAGCGCATCTACACCTTTACCTTCGAAAAAATCGCCTTCGCGAGTAAATGCTTCAAGTGGTGCATTCCAAGTGAGCGAAAGCATATGTTTTTTGCCCTGTAACAAGCCTCCAGTGCCATAGCCTTCCTTTGGGTTGACACGATGGCGACCGTCACTTTGATAGAGTTTGCCATGTCCACTGGTCAATACTTCATCGATATATTTTTTCACTGTCCATGGCTCATGCATCCACCAACCGGGCATCTGCCAAATCACGGCATCCATCCAGACAAATTTTTCAACTTCCGTTTCAATATCATACCCGGCATCAATCACCGTTTCTTTGACATGATGCCCCAGCGCAGTCAATACCTCTTTCGCCTTTTGTTGAAGCGTATGATTCAGCTTGCCATGAGAATGACCAAAATCTTTTCCACCGTCTAATAACAAAATGTTCATTTTTCCTCCTAAATATAGATGATGTCTAAAAAGGAACGCTATTATGCCCTTTTACTTCGTGTTTAAAAAGCACAAAATCACAGAATACGCTTGCCATAAACACATGGCATCAAACTATCGCTGCATCCAATGTGGTATGAATAATAAGCATGAATAAAAGGATTATTCACAAAAAGTACGGTGGTTTTGATGGGTGTTTTTTATGCGTTTAATGAATTTGGTGAGTTATATTTTCGTGCATCAAGATGTGCGCTACGATCTATAATTCTTTCATTCAATCTGTTATCTACTAGCTCATCTTGCTTATATAGATATCTATTTGTAATACTTTCAATTGTAGGTAAACTCATATTTTATTCCTTATTATCAGTTCGTAAATTAGCTCACCAGCTAGTTTGATCTGGATAACGCATATTTCCACAGGTGTTAATTTCTACATATTCTGTCCATTGTTCAGGCTCTATATCTTTTTCCTTATAGCGCAAAGTATATATTAATTTTACATAAGCGTATGCTTCTCCAGTTTTTCTAATAAAAATACTCTGCATAAACCCTTCCTCAGCTGAACGTTGCACATTGCAACAATTAGGATTTGAATTTTTAAATTCTTCAACAGATAAATAAGGTTCCACATATATTTCCTTTCCTTCAGGAGTTAATACGATGCGTGGAAGATCTTTTATTAAAAAATTAATTGCTTTATCTATTAATACATTATCTGTATATAGCTCAGAAAAGTATGCATTTTTCTCTTCACAATATCCTGCCAGTTTTTTTAATCCTATAAACTCATGATAAATAAAAAGAAAGGATACGATGATAAATAACACCCGATAATATTTTTTCATCTGAATAATCTCTAACATCCATCACCTAAATTAGCAAAAAATGTCTTTTCTCGTGGCTCAGTTATTCCGGATGCACCCTCCATGGTAAAAATTTTAGAGACTAGACTAAAATTCTCTGCCATAATAAATCGTCCCGGACCTTTCATGAACTCTTTTTTATCTACTGTGATAGAAGATTCATCTCTAGATATTATTTTGTCATCTAGCCTGTTATCAATTACTTCATCTTGTTTATATAAATATCTATTCGTAATACGTTCTATTGTTGGCAATGTCATTTCTTTTTTCTCCCTGATTAATTAAATAACTACCATCCGGTTCTAATTGGATAACTCATGTCTCCACAAGTATCAAATTCTATAAATCTATTCCGCTCAGCAGGAATAATATCTTTTTCTTCATACATCACAAGGTAGCTGATATGAACATAACCATAAGACTTACCTTGTTTTCTGATAGACAAATCTTGTACAAACCCATCATAAGCAGAGTCTTGTACCGAACAGCAATTAGGGTTTATTTTTTTAAATTCCTCGACTGTCTTATAGGGTATTATATGTAGCCTTCTTCCTTCTGGTGTAGATGCAACTTTAGGAAATCCGATCAATAAAAACTCAATAGCTCTATCAATTAATTCTTGCTCTGTATATAACTGAGAAATATTCGCGTCTTTCTTTTCGCAATATCCTAACACATTAACAAAGCCCTTAAATTCCATATGAAGAAAAGGCAATAACAACAACATAAAATAATATCGTTTTTTTACTTTTCTCATTTTATTGATTATTTTGATTATCATTTAAATATTTTACCCTTGCTACGTACCATTTTGGCAAATGGGAGGCTCTCTTTGATGTATAAAATTTCACGGCATTCCTACCACAGAAGCACTGTTAACCCCAAAATTATAAACAAGCACAAAAAACAATCAACACAAAGAAACCAAAACCGTGATCCCAATCACAACGTAGCGTGCAACTTGTTGCACGAATAAAAGATGTTAATAAACTAATTTTCTTTGAAAAGTGCGGTGATTTTGGTGGGCTTTTTTATGCGTTTAATGAATTTAGTGAGTTATATTTTCGTGCATCAAGATGCACACTACGCACAAAATCATAAATTACGCATCGAGGTTAATGTTTTAATCATTCG
>NZ_KE952594.1:100150-101840 GCF_000466335.1 Aggregatibacter sp. oral taxon 458 str. W10330
TTATAGCCAGACTTTGGCTAGCTATAATAAAAAGCTCGCATTTTGCGAACTTTCTTGAATTGAGGATTTATTTTATGATGACATATTTTACACGTTCTTTTTCTCGTGCTATTTGGGCTAAATCATCATAATGTTTATTTGTTTGGTTGATTACTACAACTAAGCGAATAACAAAAAATACAGCAAACACCCCAAAAAAAGCGAGAATATAAGTAAAATCAACTGCAAATAAAAGGAATAATGTTCCTAATGCAATAAGCAGTATAAAAAAGCATTTTGCTGTAAATTGAATGAAATCACGCAACATACTTACCATCTTCTATAAGTTGAAAGTAACTGTTTTTCCTGTGGGTAATTCAACCGATAAATTTAACACACCACCCATTGCTTCAATGTAACGTTTAACTGATGATAATTTAATGTCATTGCCACGTTTTTCAAGGGCAACAACTGACGGCTGAGAAATACTTAATGCTTCTGCCATTTGCTTTTGTGAAAGCTCTAATTCTTCACGAATACGGTAAAGTTGTAACTCCATTCGCATATCGTCTGCCATAGCTTTCACTTTCACTTGCTTTTCAGCTGGAAGATTATTCATCAGATCTTTAAATTTCATGCTCATTTTCTTGCTCCTTAGTTAATTCAGAAAGGTAATCATCATAGGTTTGTTCCGCTAGGGCAATCATCTCTTTGTAAAAGAGCTTTTCTTTCTTGCCTTTCTTATCTCCGCCACACAAAACAATCGCTTGTCTGACAGGATCGAAAATATAAAATAAACGGAATACCGATGATCTAGACTGTACTCGCAATTCTTTCAAATTGGTATATTTAGAGCTTTGCAGCGTATCCGCATAAGGTCTGCTTAATTGTGGACCTTCTGTTGATAATAATTCCAACGCTGCATAGATTTTTAATACGTCATCTTCTGCCAGCGTTTTTAACCAATTCAAAAGTGGGTCTTGTAAAATTACTTCCCATTCTTGTTTCATACAGCTATTACCTTTCTTATTATTTATATAGATTTTAATCTATATAAAATACAGAAGCAATCGATAATTTAATGATTTGCTAAATAAAAAGGCTCTACAAAATTAGATCAGTAGAGCCGTTATCTTATATAAACATGTCCGGTTGTTTCTCTTTAATTATCCTATCCTGCATACGCTTAACAAGCTTCCTCAAAGCATTCTCAGTCCGATTATAACGACTCCCAAGTTCGCCCCAATTTCGACCGTTAAAACTGTTATAAATATCCAAGTCCGCTGGGCAATCTTATATCTGTAATCTTTAGGAAAGCATATAACTTGCCCGGCATATTCTTCGCTTAGTAAGTACGAGGACAATATGGTGTACAAATTCGAGAAATAATTACTCAGATTAAGTCATTAAATTTCACGTAGCGTTACGTCTAAAAAGAGATAGATTTATTGCGCGCGGCATCAGTAGCGTGCAACTTGTTGCAAAAATAAAAGGCATTAATAAACTAATTTAGTTTGAAAAGTGCGGTGATTTTGGTGGGTATTTTTATGCGTTTAATGAATTTGGCGAGTTATATTTTCGTGCATCAAGATGCACGCTACGGTCTCAATGTAGCGTGCAACCTGTTGTATAAATCATGGCATGGATAAAATAACAATATCATGTTTTACATTCTTTGTTAGGCTTTTATTCCACGCCCGATTTCATCATC
>NZ_KE952595.1:0-754 GCF_000466335.1 Aggregatibacter sp. oral taxon 458 str. W10330
ATATGAGATTCAACAATTGTGTACATATCCCTCATCCTTTATGCGTCATTGTAGTAGTGTGTGCGCATAATGTAAACCCGTAGCGTGCAACTTGTTGCACGAATAAAAACGCTCGTGAGGGCAATCATTCGTGCATCAAGATGCACGCTACAATATGGAACAAGGCGATGGTGGGAATGGATTAATGATTGATGCCACGAGGTAAAAAGGCGGCAATCATAATATACGAACCGACCACTAAAAATTTAACGGAATGCCCATTTTTTAGCGGAAAAACATGAAATCGCCCATCGGCGTACGCATCTGCAATAAAGCTGAGTTTTTCTGCTAAACGCACAATTTCATCAAGAAATTTATCTGCAATCTCATCGCTATTGGCTTGTGCGCGAATATATTCCGCTTTGTCCAATAGCTGAAATCGCGCCATTTCAGACCAACGAACGATATAATCCTGCTTCATCGTTTTAACGTTTTACGCAAGGTGGCGACAATTTCTTCGTGTGAAAATGTTTGTATCTCACCGCGCAAAATGCCTTGTAAAAAACGCTGTTCTTCGGTTAAGGATTGTTGAAATAGAGATGAGATTTTCTCCTGAAAAGGCGTCTGAGGTTTGGTTTCATTTAACATATCATCTCCTGTGGTGTTCAATTTTGCCTTAGCATACAACGCCCCACGCAAAAATGCCAATAGTCGCCGCATACAGAAATAATAAACGCTCCCCGTAGCGTGCAACTTGTTGCACGAAATCGTGAAT
>NZ_KE952596.1:0-23626 GCF_000466335.1 Aggregatibacter sp. oral taxon 458 str. W10330
AAAAAAATGTTTGATAGGTTAGAAAAAATACAATTTGCTTATTTGATCTGCAAAAACGCCTCAGAAAATGACCGCACTTTCTGCCAATCTGTATATTCGATCTCTTTTGTCGGATCTGTTTCTCCGCCAGTGATGCGCATAATCAATTGGATCATAATACGATCGAAAAACTTATAGCGCGGATAAAGCAGCGCGCCGGCAAACACTGCCGATATCGTCGGTTTCCAGGTAATACGTTGCAAAAATTTGCGTACATAAACATTAGTTTCCGGTGTGGATTTTTCAGGTTTTCGCGCCGTTAAATTGACGCCGAAAAATGCCGTCGTCTTCTGATTTAAAAGTGCGGTGTGTTTTTCTAACATTTTATACAGCAGTTTATTAAAATGCCCGTAGCGGATCGAGGCGCCAATCATAATACGATCATAGGCTTGAAGATCGAATTCATCATGAATTGACTTAATCTCCACGTTTTCTTTAATCACATTTGCAATAAAACTGGCTATTTTTTTGGTTTGTCCATCATGTGTGGAATAGAGAATGAGCGTTTTCATTAAGATTTCCAAAATGTCGGTGTAAATAGAACTAAAAGTGAGAAGATTTCTAAACGTCCGCACACCATCGCTAACGTGAGAACCCACTTGGCGCTGTCGGGAATATCAACAAAATTACTGCTGACCGACCCCAGTGCCGGTCCAAGATTATTTAAACAAGCAATGACGGCATTGAATGCGTCAAATGTCTCAACGCCACAGCTAATCACACCAAGTAAACAAATGACAAAGACCAATAAATAGGCAGAAAAAAACGCCCAAATACTTTGAATCACCCTTTCATCCAATACACGTTTACCCAATTTTATCGGATAGACTAAATTCGGATGAATTAAGCGATTAAGCTCTCGTTTACCTTGTAAATAAAGCACAAGTACGCGCACGACTTTCAATCCGCCACCAGTCGATCCTGCACAACCGCCGATAAAAGAGGCGAATAATAATAAGATCGGAAGAAATAATGGCCACTGATCGAAACTTGAGGTGGTATAACCTGCGGTTGTCGAAATGGAAACCGATTGGAATGCCGATTGTTCAAGATTTTGTAGCCAATCATCATTAAAACGATGATGCCCAAGCAACATCACAAAACATACCGCAATAAGCACCAATTGAATAAAAATAAAAAAGCGAAATTCCGGATCACGAAAATAGCTCGACAGGATATTGCCTTTGCCAATTTGAGAAAAGGCGTTGAAATGCAAGGCATAGTTACAGGCTGAAATGAGTAAAAATGCGATGGTAATCAGATTAACGGCAGAACTATTAAAATACGCGATACTGCTATCATGCGTAGAAAAGCCGCCAATAGAAACGGTTGAGAAACTGTGGCTAATTGCATCAAATGGCGACATTCCGGCTAACCAATAAGCCATTGCGCACAGTGTCGTTAATGAAGCATAAATAAACCATAATGTTTTCGCTGTTTCGGTAATTCTCGGGCGCATTTTATTTTCTTTGACCGGCCCGGAAATCTCGGCGCGATATAATGACATGCCGCCGATCCCCAATAATGGAATGATCGCCACAGCCAACACAATGATCCCCATACCACCTAACCACTGTAAAAATTGGCGGTAAAATAAAATCGCTTTCGGCAACTTATCCAAACCGATGATATTCGTCGCACCGGTGGTCGTTAAACCGGAAAAAGATTCAAAAAATGCAGAGGCAATCGTCAAATCGGGATCTTCAAATAAAATAAATGGGATCGCCCCTAAACTGCCCATGACGACCCAAAAGGCCACAACGATCAAGAACCCCTCTCGCGAACGCAGTTCTTCTTTGTGATGATGGCATGCCCACCACAAAATGGCGCCGGCGATAGCGCTAATCACAAAAGATTGAATAAAGGCTTTACCGCCACCGTCTCCGTAAAGCAGGGCGACAAATGCCGGCAATAACATTGTGCCTGAAAAGCACATCACAAGAATACCAACAATGCGTAAAATAGATAGAAAATGCACAAAAAACTCTCTTACTCACTCTGTTCCAAAGATAATCTACCGGCAGATTTTTCGGTCAATTCCCGTTCAAATGCCTGCAATTTATCTAAGCGAATCCCTAACATTACTGTAACTTCAACCTGAAAATCTTGCTCGATAACCGCCGCATCATATTTTTCGCACAATGCTTGTAGCCACTGAATTTGGCTATAATCACACCGCACTTGATAGCGCAAATAGTCCACTTTGGTCGTGACGTCCAACCGCTTTAACGCTTGTTGAACACCGCCGCCATAAGCCCGAACCAAGCCGCCGGTCCCTAGCAAAATGCCACCATAATACCGAACCGTTACTGCGCAAATTTCACCTAATCCGCTTCCTTGTAAAGCCGCCAACATCGGTTTTCCTGCCGTTCCCGCCGGTTCGCCGTCATCCGAAAAACCGAGCTGTTGTGAATCATTGGGCTTGCCCGCCACCGTTGCCCAACACCAATGCCGGGCATTCGGGTGTAATACCTTGATTTCATGCCAAAAGGCTTTCGCCTCAGCCAAACCTTCCGTGTGGCGCAAATAGGTAATAAAACGGCTTTTTTTAATTTCTTCGGTAAAATCCACCGCACTTTTAGGAATGCTATATTCAATCATGCCATTAAGGAATTTTGCTGATTTTATACTGTGTTTTATTGTATTATAACCTGCAATTTTTCATAACAAATAGCCAAAATGAAGAACATTACAATCACCCAAACACTGGATACTATCGGGCTGCGATGCCCTGAACCGGTCATGTTAATCCGCAAACATATTCGCCATTTAGAAAACGGTGATGTGCTTTTAATGTTAGCCGATGATCCGGCCACAACGCGAGACATCCCCAGTTTTTGTCAATTTATGGATCACACCCTGTTGCATAGCGAAACCGAACAACTTCCCTATCGCTACTGGGTGAAAAAAGGAAAATGATAATAACAAAAAGTGCGGTGAATTTTAAAAGCATTTCTAAAATCCACCGCACTTTCACTTGTTTGCCATCACAATCATACTCGACATCTACGATATAATATCATCATGAAAAACTTATTAACCACCCCTCATCCCACCCAAAACGATTATATTAACGCCATCGTCAAATTGGGCTCACGTGTTTACGAAGCGGCACAGGTAACACCATTACAAAAAATGAATAAGTTATCTGAGCGCCTGCATAATGCGATTTGGATCAAACGTGAAGATCGCCAGCCGGTTAACAGCTTCAAACTGCGTGGCGCTTATGCCATGATTTCCAGTCTATCGGCGGAACAAAAAGCCGCAGGTGTGATTGCCGCCTCTGCCGGCAACCATGCACAAGGCGTGGCGTTATCAGCAAAACAGCTTGGCTTAAAAGCCCTTATCGTGATGCCACAAAACACCCCAAGTATTAAAGTGGATGCGGTGCGTGGTTTCGGCGGCGAAGTGTTATTACACGGTGCCAATTTCGATGAAGCCAAGGCTAAGGCTATTGCGCTTTCCAAAGAAAAAAACATGACGTTTATTCCGCCTTTCGACCATCCGTTAGTCATTGCCGGGCAAGGCACATTAGCGATGGAAATGTTACAACAAGTGGCGGATTTGGATTATGTCTTCGTACAAGTCGGCGGTGGCGGTTTGGCTGCCGGTGTGGCAATTTTACTGAAACAATTTATGCCGGAAATTAAAGTCATCGGCGTAGAATCCAAAGATTCTGCCTGCCTAACTGCCGCATTAGAAAAAGGTGAACCGACGGATTTAGCACATGTTGGCTTATTCGCCGACGGCGTTGCCGTAAAACGCATTGGCGATGAAACTTTCCGCCTCTGCCAACGCTACTTAGATGATATGGTGTTGGTAGATAGTGACGAAGTCTGTGCCGCGATGAAAGATTTATTTGAAAACGTGCGCGCTGTCTCTGAGCCATCAGGGGCATTAGGCTTAGCCGGCTTGAAGAAATATGTCAAACAACACAATATTCAAGGCAAAAATATGGCGGCAATTCTCTCCGGTGCCAACTTGAATTTCCATACGCTCCGCTATGTATCCGAACGTTGCGAAATCGGTGAAAACCGCGAGGCCTTGCTTGCCGTCACCATGCCGGAACAGCCGGGCAGCTTCTTAAAATTTGTCCATACGCTTGGTGCGCGTGCAGTGACCGAATTTAGCTACCGCTACGCAGATGACCAAAAAGCCTGTATTTTCGCTGGAGTTCGCACTGCGAATGAGGCCGAAAAAGCAGAAATTATCGCAGAGTTAACACAAAACGGCTTCGATGTAGAAGATATGTCCGATGATGACATCGCCAAAACCCACGTGCGTTATTTAATGGGGGGACGGGTTGCTGATCACGGCGAACGCCTTTATACCTTCGAATTCCCTGAGCAAAAAGGCGCATTATTAAAATTCCTTGAAACGTTGGGTGGTCGCTGGAACATTTCTCTTTTTCACTACCGCGCTCACGGTGCCGACTACGGCAATATTCTCGCCGGATTTCAGTTGGAACAATGCGATACCAGCGAATTTGAACACGCTTTGAAAACCTTAGGTTATGTCTATCAAGATGTTACCGACAGTAAATCCTATCGTTATTTCTTGCGTTAAAAAGACAGCCCAAAATGACCGCACTTCATGCTCTCCTCATCGTCCTATCCAAATGGGGAGAGCCTGTGCAGTCGAAACCCCGCAACGCACTTAGACAGATATTCTATGGTTAAAATTAAACACTCCGTTTCTACCCGCATAGCCAACTATCTCATTGTGATTATTATCTTTGTTGGTGTCATTGCCTCTTTAAGCTTTACGTTAATGGCGGGCAATAGATCGTATGCCGAAGCCATTAATGTCTCCGGCTCATTGCGTATGCAAAGTTATCGCCTATTGTACGACATGGAGCATCAACCGGAGTTAGTGGAAAAAGGCTTGCAGCAATACCGTGAAACTCTGTATTCACAATCGCTACAGAATATCCACCACCAGTTTTTTGTGTCTGAAGACGTGAAATCCTCTTACGACAATCTTATTATGCGTTGGGAGAAAATGGAGTCATTCGCGCGACAAAAAAATTTCGTTGAATATCAACGTGATATTGCCGACTATGTGGCGCAAGTGGATCAATTTGTCTCTGCATTGCAATATTCCGCCGAACAGCGTTGGATTTTGGCAGTATGGGTAATTGCTTTGTCATTATTGTTGATTTTTGTGATGGTTTCGTATGTGAATTGGTACACCCGTAAGGCTGTTGTGCGCCCATTGGAACAGCTGACGCAAGCCAGTATCCAAGTGCAAATGGGGCAATTTAAACATATTCCATTAGATGTAGATAAAGAAGATGAAATCGGCAATTTAGCGCGCACATTCACCAAGATGTCCTCTGAATTGGGTAAGTTATATTCCAGTCTTGAAGCAACGGTAAATGAAAAAACACAAAAGTTGCAACAAACCAACCGCTCTTTAACTACGCTATACCACTGTTCACAACTGGTTACCACCAACAATATTAACAGCAAGATTTTGCAAATGGTGATGCAAAATATCATGAGCAGCGAACATTTACGTTATTTGGAATTAGAAGTGTTAGATGCGGAACATTGGAATATTTGCTTGGGAACCAAACAACCGTTAATCGAATGTCAGCAAACAGATGTGAGCATGGAAGGCGAAACCTTGGCGATTCTGCATTGGCAGGCGGGGTTGCCTTGCCCGGATTTGCGCACCATGAACAACTTAGCGCAAATGCTTAGCCGTTCACTCTATTTCCATAAAACCCAACGTCAGCAAGAGCAATTGTTGTTAATGGAAGAGCGTTCTATTATCGCCCGTGAGCTACATGATTCGTTAGCCCAGGTGTTAGCTTTTTTACAAATTCAATTAACCTTGTTAAAACATAATTTGAATAAAGATGAGCCGGATTCCAAAAAGAAAAGTTTGTCAATTATTCAGCAATTTGAACAAGCCCTGAGCGATGGTTATAGCCAATTGCGCGAGCTGTTGGCGACCTTCCGTTTAACCATTCAGGAAGCGAATTTAAAACTGGCATTGGAGCAAGTCATTGATTCTTTACGTAATCAAACCGATATGCAAATGAGCGTAGATTGCTCCCTGCCATCGCAAAGTTTTAATGCGCCACAGTTAGTGAATGCCTTGCAAATTGTGCGTGAAGCGGTATTAAATGCCATTAAACATTCGCAGGGCACCTTAATTGAAGTGATTGCGCACACAAACGAAGATGGCGAATACGAACTCATTGTGCGCGACAACGGTGTGGGTATTCCTAGTTTGGAAGAACCTGACGGGCATTACGGCTTAAACATCATGCAAGAACGCAGTACACAACTCAATGCCAAATTAACAATTTCTCGTCGAGCAAGTGGCGGCACGGAAGTCAAAGTCACACTGGCTCACGCCTTATCTTAAAAGGACGAATACATGCAAAATTTACAACCTTTTCATACCTTTTCTCTTCCTGCAAAAGCTAAAAAAATCATCGAGATTCACTCGATTCCGGCATTGCAACAGGCTTGGCAAGACTGCTTGGCAGAACAGTTGCCGGTGCTTTTTTTAGGACAAGGCAGCAATGTGCTTTTTGTAGAGGATTTTGATGGCGCCGTCTTGCTAAATCGCCTACTTGGCATTGAACATCGGGAAGATGCGGATTTTCATTATTTACACGTTAATGGCGGCGAAGTCTGGCATGACTTGGTGAGATGGAGCATCGAGCAGGGGTATTATGGTTTGGAAAATCTGGCGCTCATTCCCGGCTGTGCAGGATCCGCGCCGATTCAAAATATCGGCGCTTATGGCGTGGAATTTAAAGATGTATGTGATTATGTGGAGGTGATGAATCTTCACTCCGGCGAATTGTTCCGCCTCACCAATGCCGAATGCGAATTTGGTTATCGGGAAAGCGTCTTTAAGCATCAATATGCGCAAGGTTATGTGATAACTGCCGTTGGCTTAAAATTGGCGAAGGCGTGGAAACCGGTGTTGAAATACGGCAATTTAGCCAATCTGGATAAAAGTGCGGTCACTTCTGCGGATGTTTTTGCCGAAATTTGTGCCGTGCGTCAAAGTAAATTGCCGGATCCGAACGTGTTTGGCAACGCAGGCAGTTTCTTCAAGAACCCCGTGGTTTTAACCCAACAATTTGAGCGATTACAACAAAACTATGCGACGATCCCACATTTTCCTCAAGCGGACGGCAGCATAAAATTAGCCGCAGGTTGGCTTATCGATCAATGCGGCTTGAAAGGCTTCCAAATCGGCGGTGCCGCAGTGCATCAGCAACAGGCGTTAGTATTGATTAATCAAGGCAATGCTACGGCATCTGATGTCGTTGAACTTGCCCATCATATTTATCAGCTTGTGGCATTGCGTTTTGATATTCACTTACAACCAGAAGTGCGCTTTATCGGCAAGCAGGGCGAAATCGATAGTCAACAAGCCATTCGTTAGTTTTTTAACCGATGACCGAAGGAAATTTTATGGACTTTAAAACCGTATTAGACACATTACCTCCCATTGATCACCTTTCCGGATTAACTATCTTAGATAACGGCACGGTGATTCATCACATTCCCGCCGTAGCCGGCAAATTAGGTTCACTGCGCGTGTACAATGCCTTAGCGCAAGAATTTAATGGGAAATTAGACCGCACTTCAGCACAAAAAGGCTTACAACTTTTCGCCGAACATACGCAAGATGCGCGCGAAAATGCCGGAAAACATCCCAATATTGATTTGTTGTTGCGCGTGATTGAACAAGACTTGTGTTATCAAATTGAGGCAGATTAATGGAACAGCAAAAACCTTTTCCTATTCCGGTCAATTATTTCAGTATCGTTTTAGGGTTAGCCGCATTAGGCTTAGCTTGGCGTTATGGTGCTCACACTGTGGCACTGCCGGCATGGGTCGGTGAAACCTTGCTTGGTTTAGCTGCGATAATTTGGCTGATTTTTATCACCGCTTATGGTGTGAAATGGTGGCGTTTTCCACATCAGGCTAAAGAAGAATTACATCACGTCATTCAGTGTTGTTTTATCAGCTTGATTCCAATTACCACCATGTTGATTGGCTTAGCGGCGTTGCCGTATGAAATCGCTTTGTCTGTTGGCTTAATCACATTGGGCATCATCGGGCAGTTAGCTTTTGCTGCTTACCGTGCAGCAGGATTGTGGCGCGGCATTCATAAAGCGGAAGCCGCCACACCAATTATGTACTTACCAACGGTGGCAACCAATTTTGTGAGTGGCACGGCATTAGGCTATTTAGGTTATAGCGAAGTTGGTATGCTCTTTTTCGGTGCCGGTGTATTTTCATGGCTCAGTCTAGAACCGGCAATTTTGCAACGATTACGCAATTTAGAGCCGCTCGCACCTGCCGTTCGTCCGGTTATTGGCATTCAGCTTGCGCCGGCATTCGTGGGTTGTTCTACTTATTTGGCGTTAAATGGTGGCGAAATCGATTTATTGGTGAAGCTACTTATCGGTTACGGTGTGTTGCAATTATTGTTCTTAATTCGTTTACTGCCTTGGATTTTCCAAAATGGTTTCACCGTTTCATTTTGGGCATTCTCGTTTGGACTGGCATCCATGGCAAACGTGGGATTGCATTTATACCAAGGTACGGCAGATATGCTGCTTAGCGTGCTCGGTTTATCCCTGTTCTGGTTTGCCTCCATCATGATTGGATTGTTGATACTAGGCACGCTTTACCTCATGATGCGCAGACGTTTCTTTGCCGCTTAAACGCTCTCTCAAACAAAAAAATGCCCTGATCATGTCAGGGCATTCTCATCATTAGTAAAGGCTAAACGCCTGCAAATAAGGCAATTTGCCTTTTTTCATCATATTCTCTATACCGGTTTTATGATCATGGCTAAACCCACGTAGTTCAAAGGTGACGCCAACTCCGTGATCATAGAAAATGTCATCATTTTTTTGATTCTGACGACTGGTAACATAACGTCTTGCGCCAACACCAACACTCCAACAACAGGTGTTATACTGCACGCCGAGGTATTGCTCCACCGGGTTTTTAAGGGCTAAATCTTGATAATAACGGCCTGCAATCGCCCAATGATCACTTAATTCCCAACCGACTTGAACGCCAAGTTGCTTAATATCTTGATTATAGCGATTCGCTTCTGCCGTTAAATTTTGGTTAATATATTCTTTACTGGCATAGCGATAATTTAACTGCACCACGTTATTTTTTGTCGGGTTATATTCTATTCCGGTGTTCGCCAGAGAAACCTGCCCCAGCTGAGGATCGTATTGATAGCCTCCCCGCCAACGCATCAGATCATTGATTTTCCAATTCGCTTCAATCGCCCATGAAGAAGACGATCCTTCGGTTCGGTTATCACGGTTCTCATCAATTCGTGACGGCTCAAGGTAATAAGTTTGCCCAACGGCGATATTAAACCGCTCTTCTTTATTTTCATCAAAGAATCGACTGGTTCCCCCTAGCGTCACTTGATTGGCTGACGCAATTCTATCCAAGCCGCTATAACGACGTGAATTAAACAGCGAAAAATAATCTTGTTGTAATAGCGAAGAATCGTAACCGAATCCTAAATACTGCGAATTCAGTTTAGAACCGATATTGCTTTGATCTTTATAAGGGCGGAACAAATACTGCGCACGCGGCTCAAGGGTTTGTGTATAGCCCGAAATAAAGGTTTGGTTAGAGGCTAAAACACTCTGAAAATCAATTTTTAATTGTGGCAAGATACGATTGACGCTCGATTCAACGTCCTCTGCCTTATCTGACCGCCCTTTCTTTTGCTGATACTGGGTGGCATAAAGCTTCGCTTCCAAATTCATACTGCCATAGCGATTTGACAAGGTTGTATTGACACTCGGTTCACCATGGAAACGCCACGCCGTCGGCATTTGCGCACTATCATTGTCAAAACGGACTGCTTGAGAAAAGAGTTTAAAATCCACTTTATTACCGAATAATCCATTTTGATAATAATTAAAGTCGATTTGAGGCAAGGCGCGATAAGGGCCAATAACCACTTCATCAAAAATTTGGAATTGCTTAACGAACATCGCAATATTGTAATTGGGTTGATAATACGCAATTCGCCCGGTTTGATCCGCATACCCATCAGTGCTGCTGCCATAAGCAGAATCAAAGTCGTTAAAATAACGCTTATCACTCACCTTGGTGTAATTCAAATCCAAACGCCAATCTCGTGCAAAAGCCGCATTATGCTTCCAATAGAATAAATGACGCTTACGATTTTCGCTGTCATAATCTTTTAATCGATCATCGCCCAAATATTCACCGGCAATCTGCCCCTCGCCTAATGTCGTTAAATAGCGAAATTCACTGTTCAACTGCCAACCACGACGAGACATATATTTCGGCGTTAACGTGGCATCTAAATTCGGAGCAATATTCCAATACACCGGCTGAGCATAAAAATAGCCATCCCGACTGCCATGTCCCAAGGTTGGAATCAATAAACCGGAACGACGGCGGTCGCCAATCGGCAACTGCAAATACGGCGTATAGAACACCGGCACGCCCTGCACTTTAAAACGGGCATGCCACATTTCTGCATACTCTTCTTTAACGTGTTGACGCATTTCATCGGCATAAATCGACCAAGAATGATCATCTTGCAAACAAGAGGTAAATGTCGCGTTTTTCATCACGCGATAGTCATCGCGCAATTCCACGCTTTCTGCCGACCCACGGCCTTGGCGATCCACTAATTGATAATGTGCATTGCGAACATCCGTATCTTTGGTATTTAAATGAATTTTGGCATCATCGCCCAACAAATTGATTTGGTTGTCTTGATAATCAAATCCGCCACGGGCAAACGCGTAACGCTGCACATTATCACCGCTTCCCTGTTGTTGCACCTCAACTTCCGCAGATTGTAAATGGCGATTGCCTTGTTTAACATCCACACGGCCTTTATAAATCCCACTGCGAGGCTGCGTTATCTCCGCCTGATCCGCCTCAATATACACCGGCAAATCGTTCGGATTTCCACTCACCACTTCACCGGTAAAATGCGGCACACCGTATAAACACTGCTTTGCTAAATCAGCCATGCTATCGGCGCTATAAAGTGCGGTCAAAATTGACAACGAAATTAACGTGTAAGTATTCTTTTTCATGAGAGTAGACAACCATTACAACCAAAGATAGCGTGATTATACTGTAAAATAGGCTAAATCACAGGGGTTAATCGGCGTTATTTGCCCCATTCTTATTTACAATGACAATGATTCCAATGATCATTCACCAAGCCCATCGATTGCATAAAAGCATAACAGGTGGTCGGGCCGACAAACACAAAACCGCGCTTTTTTAACGCCTTGGATAACGCCACGGAAACAGCCGTCTGGGCTGGCACCATGGTTAAATCGGGCACATCATTTACCTGCGGTTGCCCATCCACAAAAGACCAAATAAAACGACTAAAATTTTCACCGCACTTTTCCATCGCCAAATACGCCTTGGCGTTTTTCACAATCGCCTCCAATTTTGCCCGATGACGAATCAAACCGACATTTTGCATACACTGATTGATGTCTTCATCTGTCATTTGCGCAATTTTTTGCGGATCAAAATGGTAAAACGCCTGCCGATAATTTTCCCGCTTTTGTAACACCGTAATCCACGACAACCCCGCCTGCTGACCTTCTAAACAGAGTTTCTCAAATAATTTCTGACTATCAAATTGCGGCTTCCCCCACTCGTGATCATGATAATCCTGATACAATGGCGAACCCTCCGCCCACGCACAACGTGCCATTTTCTTTTCCTCTCAATAAAACAAAATCTTCCAGAATGAAAATAATCCCCTGATACCAAGACTTTTCACGCCAAAAGTGCGGTCATTTTCTAGCGTATTTCACGGGCGTTATCATCTTCATCAATATTTATAAAAACCTCATTGACAGGTAGAATAGCATCTTCATTCTCAATTGTTTTAATGATTTCTAAGGAGTTTCAATCATGGCCACTGCAATTCAACAACGAGAAGAGCTTCAACGCCGTATTTGGCAAATCGCTAATGATGTACGGGGCGCTGTTGATGGTTGGGATTTTAAACAGTATGTTTTGGGTACACTTTTCTATCGCTTTATCAGTGAGAATTTTATCAATTACATGAAAAATGGAGATGAAAGTATCAATTACGCTGGTTTAGCTGACAACATCATCACACCAGCGATTAAGGAAGAAGCGGTAAAAAGTAAAGGCTATTTTATTTACCCCAGCCAATTATTTAAAAATGTTGTGGCGAATGCCAACACCAATCCAAATCTTAACACCGAATTAAAACAAATCTTTAACGACATTGAAAACTCTGCCATAGGTTACCCTTCCGAACAGGATATCAAAGGCTTATTTGCTGATTTTGATACCACCAGCAACCGCTTAGGCAATACCGTTGCCGATAAAAACAGCCGTCTCGCTGCCGTATTAAAAGGCGTTGCAGAGTTAGATTTTGGTGACTTTGAAGATAATCATATTGATTTATTCGGCGATGCTTACGAATTTTTAATTTCCAACTATGCCGCTAATGCCGGTAAATCGGGTGGTGAGTTCTTTACGCCACAATGCGTATCCAAGCTGATTGCTCGACTGGCTTTATATGGACAAGATAAGGTCAATAAAATTTATGACCCCGCTGCCGGTTCGGGTTCTTTATTATTGCAAGCGAAAAAACCATTTGATGAACACATTATCGAAGAAGGATTCTTCGGACAGGAAATTAATCACACCACTTACAACCTTGCCCGTATGAATATGTTTTTACATAACATCAACTACGACAAGTTTGATATCGCCCTTGGTAACACCTTAATGAATCCGCAATTTGGTGACGATAAACCTTTTGATGCCATCGTTTCCAACCCGCCTTATTCCGTGAAATGGATTGGCTCGGATGACCCAACACTGATTAACGATGAACGATTTGCCCCTGCCGGCGTACTTGCACCAAAATCCAAAGCGGACTTTGCCTTTATTTTGCATACGTTAAGTTATCTTTCAGCAAAAGGCCGAGCGGCGATTGTCTCCTTCCCCGGCATTTTTTATCGCGGTGGTGCCGAACAAAAAATTCGTCAATATTTGGTGGATAATAACTATGTAGAAACGGTGATTGCGCTTGCGCCAAATCTCTTTTTTGGCACCAGTATTGCGGTGAATATTTTGGTGCTTTCCAAACATAAACCCGATACCCAAACCCAATTTATTGATGCCAGCGGTTTATTTAAATCCGCCACCAATAACAATATTTTAGAACCGGAACATATTGAGCAAATTCTCAAATTGTTTGCCGATAAAGAAGATGTACCGCATTTAGCCAAATCCGTGTCCTTTGAAGACATCGTTAACAATGAATACAACCTTGCGGTGAGTTCTTATGTGGAACAAAAAGACACTCGAGAGGTGATTGATATCGATGAGCTCAATGCTGAAATTAAACAAACCGTTGCTAAGATCGACCGCTTGCGCGCGGAAATTAACAAAATTGTGGCGGAGATTGATCAATAATTAGATAAGGAAATAGAATGGCTATTTATAAAATATTCTGTGATGAAAGTTGTCATTTAGAACATGATGGATCTGATATTATGGCAATTGGAGCAATTCATTGTTCTGCAGAAAAAGCAATTGAGTTAAGTAAATCAATTAAAGCATTGAGACATAAACACAATTACTTACCGGAACTAAAATGGAGTAAGCTAAATAAGCAACAATGGAATCTCTACCGCGATCTAATTGATCTCGTTTTAGATAATGAAGAAATTCATTTTAAAACGACTGTCGTAATGAATAAAAAGTCTTTAAATCACAAAATCTTCAATGAAGGCTCACACAATAATTTTTACTATAAAGTACTCTATTACACACTACGAGATTTCTTAGAGAAAAAAAATATTTACCGTATTTATTTAGATTATATGGATACATTGGGTGCAGATAAATCTAAGAAATTATGCGAAGTATTACAAAATGGTACAAACTGGGATTTAAAAGCAGAAGTTACAATCGTGCAATCTTATCAGGTACAAATTATTCAACTTTGTGATTTATTAGTCGGAGCTGTCGCTTATAAGAACCGAACTGATATTGACCATAAAAGTCCGATAAAACAACAATTTGTAGAATATTTGGAACAAAAATTATGTCATCCATTAGACATCACTACTGTACCTAGGGAAAAGCATTTTAATATCTTCCGTATGCAGCCACAGGGAAGAAAACGATGCTAGATGAAATATTAGACTTAAATAAAATTGAAAGTGAAAATTTATTTAATTATTTATATTCCATTTTCCATTCAGACTTTGTAGAAAATAAAACTTATTTAGCCGAAAAAATTTATATAGACCCTAAATCGCACGATTTAGAAGATAATAAAGAAAAAGTCTTTTGGCATCTAATCTCACGAGAAGAAAAAGAAATCTATTGGGAAAATGGCATAACGAAATTTCGTTCACTTGGTCGCTATCCTGATTATAGACGGGCCGAAAGAATTGGCTGGGTGAAAGAGATTCTAGCAAATCATACTCATGAAAAAATTAAGCTTTTTTATCATCGTGAAAGTAACAAAAAACGAGACATTCGCTTATATTTATGGGCTTATGAAGAAGATTTTGTTGTGATTTTACAGAAACTAGGTAAATCCTCTTCATTTTTAGTGACAAGTTTTTATATTGATCACCAAGGAAAACGTGATGATTATCAGAAACGCTACGAAAAATACCGAAATGGTGATAAAACCTTAAAAGAGTGCGAATGGTTCTAATGATAGAGAAATGGTCGCCTATTGTAAGCCGGGCGAACGGCTACCTCTTTCTACTAAAGAGTAGGTGAGCTGGCGGGATTATAGTTATTCAGTAACAATTAGGCAAGCTTTTTCTGATTCTTGAAAATTTTGTGAGCATATATAGTATTCAAAACAAATTAAAATCCAACAGTCAACCAAAAGTTGACAGTTCAACATTTGTAGGATGGACTTCAGTCCGCCGAGAATATCAATACCACTGTTGCCAATATCGACCGCTTGCGTGCAGAAATTGACAAACTTGTGGCGGAGATTGAGGGTAAAACGTAGGGTGGGCTTTAGCCCACCAATTTACGATAACAGGTGGTGGGCTAAAGCCCACCCTACGAGGAGCAACAAAAAATACAATGAAAAATAACCGCACTTTTTTAGAAAAATTATTGGATGGGGCTGAGGTTGAGTGGAAGCCTTTAAAAGACATTCTAATCAGAACTAAAGGAACAAAAATTACAGCTGCTGAAATGAAAATATTGCATAAAGACAATGCACCACTAAAAATTTTTGCTGGCGGGAAAACATTTGCATTAGTAAATTTTGAAGATATCCCTGAAAAAGACATCAATAAAAATCCTTCTATTATTGTAAAGTCTCGAGGGATTATTGAATTTGAATATTACGATAAGCCTTTTTCTCATAAAAACGAAATGTGGTCTTATTATTCAAATGATAAAAATATTAATATTAAATACATTTATTATGTTTTGAAAAATCAGGAGCCTTATTTCCAAAATTTAGGTTCAAAGATGCAAATGCCTCAGATTGCAACACCTGATACAGATAAATATTTAGTCCCCATTCCCCCACTCTCCGTCCAAACCGAAATCGTAAAAATTTTGGACGCATTGACAGCGCTTACCAGCGAGCTTACCAGCGAGCTTATACTACGCCGGAAGCAGTATGAATACTATCGAGAGAAATTGTTAAGTGAGGAAGAGCTTGCAAAGGTTGTAAGTGATTGGAAATATTTAACCCAAGTAGCAGATTTAACTAGAGGACGAGTTATATCAAAAGAGTATCTTTCTGATAATGTAGGGGATTATCCGGTATATAGTTCTCAAACTGTAAATAATGGGGAAATTGGAAAAATAAACTCATTCGACTTCGATGGTGAGTTTGTTAGCTGGACAACAGATGGAGCCAATGCTGGAACAGCATTTTACCGCTCAGGGAAATTTTCAATCACAAATGTGTGTGGATTAATAAAAATTAAAAATAGCTCTGAGCTCAACTATAAATTTTTATTTTATTGGCTTTCAATCGAGGCTAAAAAACATGTTTATTCTGGCATGGGAAACCCAAAACTAATGAGTCACCAGATGGAAAAAATTAAGATTCCTATCCCCCCACTCTCCGTCCAAACCAAAATCGTAAAAATTTTGGACAAATTTGAAAGTTTAACCAATTCTATCACCGAAGGATTGCCTTTAGCGATTGAGCAAAGCCAAAAGCGGTATGAGTATTACAGAGAATTGTTATTGAATTTCCCAGGCAGAGAATAATATGACTAAAAGTTTAGACGAAATTGCAAAACAGTTAATAGATTCCGGTAAAAAGGTCAGTTTAATTTATGCCTTTAATGGAAGCGGTAAAACCCGTCTCTCAAATGAGTTTAAAAAACTTATCGCATCTAAAAGCAAAGACGTTCATGAAAAAACATTAACAAGAAGAAAAATCCTTTATTTCAACGCACTTACCGAAGATTTATTCTATTGGGATAATGATCTACTTAATGACAATGACCCTAAATACAAATTAAAGATTCAATCTAATTCTTTCATCAGTTGGTTGATTACAGAGCAGGGGGATGAAGATAAGGTGATTAGCAAATTTCATCATTATTGTGACAAAAAACTCATGCCTAAATTCGATATTGAAAATAATCAAATTACATTCAGTTTTGCACGTGGCGATGGTAGACATGAAGAAAATATAAAACTGTCAAAAGGTGAAGAAAGCAATTTTATTTGGAGTATTTTTCATACATTCATTGAACAGGTTATTGCAGAATTAAATATCCGTGAACCTTGTGAACGCTCTACTAATGAATTTGATGAACTTAATTATATCTTTATTGATGATCCAGTAAGTTCATTGGATGAAAATCATCTTATTCAGTTAGCTGTAGATTTGGCAAAACTTATTAAAGATACCCAATCTGAAATTAAATTTATCATTACCACTCACAATCCTTTATTTTATAACGTGTTATACAATGAAATTGGAAATAAAGCGTGTTACATGTTGAGAAGAAACGAAAATGAGACATTTGAGCTTGAAGAGAAAGATGGTAGTTCCAACAAGAGTTTCTCTTATCATCTCTTTCTGAAAAAACTATTGGAAGATATTGAAGCCAAGGATATTCAAAAATACCACTTTATATTGCTGCGTAACTTATATGAAAAAACAGCTAATTTCCTTGGTTACTCTGGTTGGTCAAATTTGTTGCCTAATGATGATACCAAACAAAGTTATTACTCTCGTATTATTAATTTTACCAGCCACTCTACTTTGTCGAATGAGGTGATCGCTGAACCCACAGATGCTGAAAAAAATATTATTAAATATTTACTGGAACATCTAATTAAGAATTACGGTTTCTATATAGAAAAAAATATTAAAGAGCCACAAACTGATAATACAATAGAGTAAAACTATGAACGACTTAATCATCTACAACACCGATGATGGTAAATCCCATGTTGCATTGCTTGTCGTAGAAAATGAAGCATGGCTAACTCAAAATCAGCTTGCGGAACTTTTTGACACCTCTGTACCAAATATAACCACCCACATAAAAAATATATTACAAGACAAAGAGTTAGATGAATTTTCAGTTATTAAGGATTATTTAATAACTGCACAAGATGGCAAGCAATATCAAGTAAAACATTATTCCCTTGATATGATTCTCGCCATCGGCTTTCGTGTGCGTAGCCCTCGTGGTGTACAGTTTCGTCGTTGGGCGAATACGCAATTACGTACTTATTTAGATAAAGGTTTTCTATTAGATAAAGAGCGGTTGAAAAATCCTCAAGGTCGATTTGATCATTTTGATGAATTACTGGAACAAATTCGTGAAATTCGAGCCAGTGAATTACGATTTTATCAAAAAGTACGGGAGTTATTTAAATTATCTAGTGACTACGATAAAACAGATAAAGTCACTCAAATGTTTTTTGCCGAGACACAGAATAAGTTGCTCTATGCTATTACACAACAAACTGCCGCAGAACTCATTTGTACGCGTGCAAATGCTGAATTGCCTAATATGGGTCTCACCTCTTGGAAAGGTGCTGTTGTACGTAAAGCTGATATTATTGTCGCTAAAAACTATTTAACGCATGATGAATTAGATTCTTTGAATCGTCTAGTGATGATCTTTTTAGAAAGTGCCGAATTACGCGTTAAAAACCGTCAAGATCTGACATTAAATTTCTGGCGTAATAATGTCGATAATTTAATTGAATTTAACGGTTTTCCGTTGCTTATCGGCAATGGAACCCGAACCGTGAAACAAATGGAAACCTTTACTAAAGAACAATATGCCTTATTTGATCAAGTCAGAAAACAGCAAAAACGCATACAGGCTGATAATGAAGATTTAGAAATTTTAGAAAATTGGCAAAAAGATCTGAAAAAGCAAAAAATCATAATTAAGGAACATTCATGACCCAATACAAAACCATCGCCGAATCCAACCATTTTATCGTTTTAGATCAATATAATAAGCTTGTAGAAGAGCCTAATGCTGGTTATCAAACGGAAGGTAGCCTTGAGCGTGAGTTTATTCGTGATTTACAGGCGCAAGGCTATGAGTATTTACAAGATATCAATGGGCATGATGCGTTGGTGAAAAACTTACGAGCACAATTGCAGCGATTGAATAATGTGGTTTTCTCTGATGCAGAATGGCGACGTTTTTTAGAGGAATATTTGGATAAACCGAGCGATAGTCTGATTGAGAAAACCCGTAAAATCCATGATGACTCTATTTATGATTTTGTGTTTGATAATGGTCGCATTCAGAATATTTATTTATTAGATAAGAAAAATCTTGCCAATAACACTCTGCAAGTCATCAATCAATTCGAACACACCGGCAGCTATGATAATCGTTATGATGTGACAATTTTGGTGAATGGTTTACCCCTTGTACATATTGAATTGAAAAAACGCGGTGTAGCCATTCGTGAAGCCTTTAATCAAATTCACCGCTACAGCAAAGAAAGCTTCAATAAAGAAAACTCTCTCTTTAAATATATTCAGATTTTTGTCATTTCTAATGGCACAGATACTCGCTATTTTGCCAACACCACCAAGCGCGATAAGAATAGCTACGACTTCACAATGAATTGGGCAACGGCAAAAAATACCTTAATTAAAGATTTAAAGGATTTTACGGCGACCTTCTTGCAAAAGCATACCCTGCTTAATGTGTTGGTGAATTACTGCGTGTTTGATGTTTCCGATACCCTATTGATTATGCGACCGTATCAAATTGCCGCCACTGAGCGTATTTTATGGAAAATCAAAAGTTCTTATTTGGCTAAAAATTGGAGCAATAAAGAAAGCGGCGGCTACATTTGGCACACAACCGGTTCAGGCAAAACCCTCACCAGCTTTAAAGCAGCACGCCTTGCAACAGAATTAGACTTTATTGAAAAAGTATTCTTCGTGGTCGATAGAAAGGATTTGGATTATCAAACCATGAAAGAATACCAACGTTTTTCACCGGATAGCGTGAATGGTTCGGAAAGTACGGCGGGGCTGAAACGCAATATCGAAAAAGACGACAATAAAATCATTGTTACCACCATTCAAAAGCTCAACAACCTGATGAAATCGGAAGATAAATTACCGATTTACGATAAACAGGTCGTCTTTATCTTTGATGAATGCCATCGTTCTCAATTTGGTGAAGCGCAAAAAAATCTAACGAGAAAATTTAAAAAATACTATCAATTTGGTTTTACCGGTACGCCGATTTTCCCAAGTAACGCATTAGGTGCGGAAACCACGGCGAGTGTTTTTGGCGTTGAACTTCATTCTTACATTATCACCGATGCGATTCGTGATGAAAAAGTGTTGAAATTTAAAGTGGATTACAATGATGTTCGTCCACAATTTAAGAGCATTGAAACCGAAAAAAATCTTGAAAAACTGACCGCACTTGAGAAGAAACAAGCCTTTTTACAACCTAAACGTATCGAGCAAATTGCTCAATATGTTTTAGATAATTTCAAACAAAAAACCCATCGTTTTAATGCGGGCAACAATGGCTTTAATGCCATGTTTGCAGTAAGTAGTGTCGATGCGGCTAAAATCTATTACGAAACGTTCAAACGGTTGCAAAGTGCGGTCAAAAATCCACTTAAAATTGCAACAATTTTTTCCTTTGCCGCCAATGAGGAGCAAGACGCCATTGGGGATATTGCGGATGAAAGTTTTGAAGTAGAAGCGATGAATTCTACTGCCAAAGAATTTTTAAAATCAGCCATTGACGATTACAACAGCTATTTTGCAACAAATTACGACGTGGATGGTAAATCCTTCCAAAACTACTACCGTGATTTAGCCAAACGTGTCAAAAATAAAGAAGTGGATTTATTGATTGTCGTTGGGATGTTTTTAACCGGTTTTGATGCGCCGACCTTAAATACCTTATTCGTAGATAAAAACTTACGCTACCATGGTTTGATTCAAGCTTATTCACGTACAAACCGCATTTATAACAGCACTAAAAGTTTTGGCAACATCGTGACCTTCCGTGATTTAGAACAAGACACCATTGATGCCATTACGCTTTTCGGTAAGTCCAATACACGCAATGTCGTATTGGAAAAAAGTTATCAACAATATATGGAAGGCTTTACCGATGCCGGTGTTGCTTGTCGTGGATATGTTGATATTGTAACTGAGCTAAAAGAAAAATTTCCTGATCCGAGTGAAATTCAAACGGAAAAAGATAAGAAAGACTTTGTGAAATTATTTGGTGAATATTTGCGTGTTGAAAATATTCTGCAAAATTATGACGAATTCGCCGCCTTGCAAGCCTTCCAATCGCTCGATACTGCAGATGAAAAAGCCGTTGAAGCCTTTAAAGAAAAATATTATTTAACGGATGAAGCTTTTGCTGAAATGCGGCCTATTGATATACCGAGCGAACGTAATATTCAAAATTATCGCTCCACTTACAACGATATTCGAGATTGGCTCCGCCACCAAAAAGAGAGTGAAGAAAAAGCAAAATCGACTATTAATTGGGACGATGTAGTGTTTGAAGTTGATTTATTAAAATCCCAAGAAATCAATCTGGATTACATCTTAGAATTGATTTTCGAACACAATAAGAAAACGAAAAATAAAGCTGAGCTGATTGATGAAATTCGATCTATCATTCGAGCAAGCCTAGGAAACCGAGCAAAAGAAAGTTTGATTGTGGATTTTATTCATCAAACTGACTTGGATAACATTGTCGACAAAGCCGGCATTATTGAGTCATTCTTCCAATTTGCCCAAAAAGAGCAACAACAAGAAGCCGATGAATTGATGAGCAGTGAAGGACTGAATATTGATGCCGCGAAACGTTACATGAACGTATCTTTAAAACGCGGATACGCCAGTGAACAAGGCACGGATTTAAATGATGCTCTCCCGAAAATGAGCCCGCTTAATCCACAATACCTCACAATAAAACAACGTATATTCCAAAAAATCGCCGCATTTGTTGAGAAATTTAAAGGGATTGGAGGAACTCTCTGATTTAGTTTGAATTCACATACGATGTATGCCAACGCATAATTTATGTATGAATTGAGTAAGGCACTACTTTTCATCAAATAAAAACGGCACCTCAGTCGATGAGACTTAAAAATCTCTCGGCTGAGATGCCGTTTTTAATCGTATCAATTACTCTTTTGGTAAGCGTATGATGGAAAGTAGCAATCCGCCCCAGATAATAATTAGTGCGATCGCCATCATGATAATTGCATTAGTTGTCATGATTTTCTCCTTGTTTTTGTGTCAAGTGCTTCCACGGCAAACGGGAAAGTAAAAAACTGATAATGACTAAGCCGGCAGCCATACCCCAGCCGAAGGTGTTGACAAACCATTGTGGGTAACCTTCGTAGCCGTTTGCTAATACTTTGGTGGCTTCTTTGTAAAGCATGAAGGCTAAAACGCCGGTAGTAACGACAATACAAGCTTTCCAGATTGCCCCGACTTTAAAAGAGCTGGTTTCGTTCAAGTGTTCACCAAGTTCTTTTAATCTGCCGGTAACGATAATGGAGAGTAAAGAGAAGAAGGCTACGGCAACGATACCGAACATATTGACGAAGTTGTCCATGGTATCAAGCATCGGTAAGCCTGCCGCCGTACCAAACAATAAGGTGGATGCAAGCATCATTGGTAAACCAACTAAAAATGTGGCGTGCACGCGGCGCAAGCGTAATTTATCTTGTACTGCCGCAATGATCACTTCTAATACGGAAATAAAAGAAGTTAAACCGGCAAACACTAAGGAACCAAAAAATAATACGCCAAGTAACTGTCCTAGCGGTGCTTGGTTAATGATGGTTGGGAAGGCAAAGAATGCCAAACCAATTCCACCCTTAGCCACGTCGCTAACTTCTTGTCCGTTTGCCATAGCAATGAAACCTAACGCCGAGAATACGCCAATACCAGCTAACACTTCAAAGCTACTATTAGCAAAGCCAACTACTAAACCGGCGCCGGTTAAATCCGATTCTTTTTTCAAGTAAGAGGCATACGTCAGCATGATACCGAAGCAAATGGAAAGAGAGAAAAAGATTTGTCCATAGGCGGCAATCCAAACACTTGGATCGGTTAATTTGTCCCAGTTTGGTGAGAATAACGCATCAAGACCTTTTGCTGCACCCGGTAGAAATAAAGAATAAACCACCAAAGCAATAAACATAATCACCAAAATCGGCATAAAGATGACGGAAGAACGTGCAACACCTTTTTGTACGCCAAAAGAGAGAATTAATAACGTGATGATCCAGACAGCAAGCAATGGGCCGACAACTGTACCAACAAAATCAAAACTTAAAGCAACCTCACTAGCCATTTTGATGTGTTCATGTAAGAAGAAATCGACCGGGTTACTCCCCCATGCAGAGCTGAAAGAATAATAAGTATAACTTGCTGCCCAACCGAGAATAACCGCATAGTAGAGACCGATAATGACATTGATCATTACTTGCCACCAACCAAAGGTTTCAAACGTAGTTTTGAGTTTACGATAAGCCAACGGCGGGGATGCGCGGAATTTATGACCTAACGCATAATCCAAGAAAAGTAATGGAATACCTGCAGTTAATAGGGCAACAATATAGGGAATAATAAAGGCTCCCCCGCCATTTTCGTAAGTAACATAAGGGAAACGCCAAATATTCCCCAACCCGACCGCGGAGCCGATCGCCGCAAAAATAAAGGCTCTCCGCCCAGAGAATGTTTCTCGTTTATGTGTGGTTTGTGTCATATAAACACCTGTTAAAAGTTAAAAATGAAAGAATGCTACTATAACCGAATAAAAAGGCTGTTCATAGCTACAAAACAATTATTCATGTTAAGAACAGAAGGCTATTTTATCTATCCAGAAATGTCATCACACAAAATTGATTTAAAAATGTGATCCCTTGATAAAAGCCATAAAAAAAGTGAGCATTGTCATAACAACACTCACTCTTTATAGACTTCAAGTATTTTGCCAATATGGCCTTTTATTATACTTACTTGATAATTTTAGCTACCACGCCAGCGCCTACTGTACGGC
>NZ_KE952597.1:0-1426 GCF_000466335.1 Aggregatibacter sp. oral taxon 458 str. W10330
ATGGTTTTTATAGCCAGACTTTGGCTGGCTATAACAAGAAAAAGTTTCCAATAAGATGGAAACTTTTTGGTTTTAGTCTTTCTTAATCGGAGGGTTCGCATAAATTGGCAATGATGAACGAGAAATCTTCACATTTGGGCATTTTTGTCTCATTTGGTGTTGGAATACTTCTGCTTTGTGTCTGCTATTGGTTTTCTCATAATTGGTGCCCAAAATGACTTCATCTACCACATTGCTGATATCAGCATAAGGTAAATAAATAGATTGGGTAGTTTCGCAATATTCAATTTCTTCTGAGCCGATTTCTGCCATTTTTAGCACACGGAATTCTTCTTCATCACGAAAAGCAAAGTCTTTGAATAAATAGCGAATATATTCCAACGCATTTTTGTTTTTATCATTAACACAGTCTTTCTCCTTAAAAAAGCCAATAAGCTCTTGTAGAGCCTCTTTAAGTTGATCAAGACGAAAATTATGCCAATCTTTATTTCCACCTATCGTCTTCAAACAGATTCCAAACGAGTTATCTAGCCATCTTTGACATTTTTCTTCAGCAATGTATTCATCTTTATATGCGATATAAGCAACTTGATAAAGTGGTAGGTTTTCGTATTCCACATTGGAAATATTAGCCTCCTTAAATTCAGCTAAATTTTCGTCCTGATTTTTGGTAATACTACGGAAGGGTGCTGAAATGTCAGGTAATTTTAGCCAATCTCCGTTTTTATTGAATACCAAACAACATCCCGAAGCCTCTACGCCATCTTCTTTGCCATATAGGCGAAATTGATTTAAATCGTTCACCCGACTAGAAAAACAGGCAAAAAAAGCATTGTGGGATGAGCAATCCACTTTATTTTCCAATTCCAAATCTTGTAACGATAACAATTCCAGTAACCCTTTTCCTTCAGAGGGATCATTCATATAGGTGGAACTGCCAATCCTCATTGGACTAGGATCATCCTCATTAACAACACCAAACAGTTTGTTACAGACAGTGGAAGATGTGTAATGCGCAAGTGGGATTGAACCCAGTTCAATCGGAGGAATATTTAAAACGGCTAGAATAGTAGAAACTGCGTCCTCAAATTCCTTATCTAGACGTTTACTCATATTTGAGAATAACGCGTTACGTATATCTTGTTTTTTCTTCTCCCAATAAGAAGGCCAATTTTTTTCAAGAAAGCTAATATTTCTGTGACAACGATCAATCCAAGATTGAGCATTGTTTTGCTTTTGAATTCGTGTTTGCTCATCACTCAGCTGTTCGGTAAGTTTGAGTCGCTCTTGGTTGTGCTCATCTGCTTTTGTAAATAAATCCTTCGCTTCCGTTATGTCTTTAACCTTCCGTGCCTGCTCGAAATAACAACCACCAAGCCAAGAGTGAGCATTGATTTGCTTTTGAATTCGTGTTTGCTCATCGGTC
>NZ_KE952597.1:1526-1889 GCF_000466335.1 Aggregatibacter sp. oral taxon 458 str. W10330
CAAATAAATCCTTCGCTTCCGCTATGTCTTTAACCTTCATTGTCTGCTCTAAATAACAACGACCAAGCCAAGATTGAGCATAGATTTGCTTTTGAATTCGTGTTTGCTCATCGGTCAGTTGTTCGGCAAGCTTGAGCCACTCTTGGTGGTACTCAATAGCTTGGGCAAATAAATCCTTCGCTTCCGCTATGTCTTTAACTTTCATTGCCTGCTCTAAATAACAACGACCAAGCCCAAATTGAGCATAGATTTGCTCTTGAATTCGTGTTTGTTCATCGGTCAGCTGTTCGGCAAGCTTGAGTCGTTCTTGGTTGTGCTCAACTGCTTGAGCAAATAAATCCTTCGCTTCCGCTATGTCTTTAA
>NZ_KE952597.1:1989-2988 GCF_000466335.1 Aggregatibacter sp. oral taxon 458 str. W10330
CTGCTCTAAATAACAACGACCAAGCCAAAATTGAGCATTGACTTGCTCTTGAGTTCGTGTTTGCTCATCAGTCAGCTGTTCGGTAAGGTTGAGTTCCTCTTGGTGATACTTAACGGCTTTTGCAAATAAATCCTTCGCTTTCGCTATGTCTTTAGCCTTCATTGCCTGCTCGAAATAACAACGACCAAGCCAATGTTGAGCATAGATTTGCTGTTGAATTCTTGTTTGCTCATCAGTCAGTTGTTCGGCAAGTTTGAGTTCCTCTTGGTAACGCTTAACTGCTTGGGCAAATAAATCCTTTGCTTCCCTTATGTCTTTAACCTTCATTGCCAGCTCTACATAACAATGACCAAGCCAAGATTGAGCATTGATTTGCTTTTGAATACCTGTTTGCTCATCAGTTAGCTGTTTGGCAAGTTTAAGTTGCTCTTGGTGGTGCTCAATAGCTTGGGCAAATAACCCCTTCGCCTCTGTTATATCTCTAACCTTCAATGCCTGCTCTAAATAACAACGACCAAGCCAAAATTGAATACTATTTTGTTCCTCAAGTTGAGAGTTTTTATCTTCAATCTCATCCAAAGCCTGATTAAATTTTGCAATTGCTTGATCAAAATTATTGCTTTTGAATAAACTCACACCTTCTTTAATTAAATCATTAACACTCATTGTTTTATTCCTTATGAAAATGCCTTAACGGAAATTAAATTTCGTTAGTAATAAAAAGACATAATCCATTAAATTTATTTATATAATTCATCCTAAAAATCACTTAATGAGAATTCTAGTTATTTTAATTTCGGAAAGGAAGATATAATGACGCATTGAACACAAAATGAAGAAATTTTGTATAGCTAATTTGTGGCAACAATGGCTTTCAGCAAGTATAGATAAGCGCCGGAATTTGGTATATGGCTCTTCCAACCCGAGCCATTAATTTTAACCCAATACTAAAAAGGACAACCCCTTGAACCGCAATCCCCCATTTTGGCTGACCGCCTT
>NZ_KE952598.1:0-1265 GCF_000466335.1 Aggregatibacter sp. oral taxon 458 str. W10330
TGCGTCGGGCGCAGTATCGGGTGTCGGAGCAAAATCCCGTGCCGATTGCGCGCAATATCATTGCGGCGAAGATTCAGGCGAGTAAGCGGGTGCTTCAGCGGCAGATTCGCAATTACGGCGAGAATGCGGCGATTCAAAGTGCGGTCGATGCTTTAAACATTTCGCTGCGGCTGTTGAAAGGCGCGGACGGGCTGGACGTGGTGCGCGGTATTGAAGGCGATGCGGCGGCACGTTATTTCGGCGTGTTCGGGCAGCTTTTGAGCGAAAAAAGCGGCTTTACTTTTGACGGGCGCAACCGCCGTCCGCCCAGAGACGGGGTGAATGCGCTGTTGTCGTTTGTGTACAGCATCTTGGGCAAGGACATCAGCGGCGCGCTGCAAGGCGTGGGGCTTGACCCTCAGGTGGGTTTTCTGCACGCTGACCGACCGGGTCGCGACAGTTTGGCGCAGGATATTTTGGAAGAGTTCCGCGCGTGGTGGGCGGACAGGCTGGTGCTTTCGCTGATTAACCGCGGGCAAATCAAACCGCAGGATTTTGTTACCGAAGCAAGCGGCGCGGTAAGCCTGAAAGCCGATGCACGTAAGCTGTTGTTCCAAGCTTTGCAGGCGAAAAAGCAGGAAAAAATCGTTCATCCGTTTTTGGATGAAGAAGTGGAAATCGGGCTGCTGCCGTATATTCAGGCAATGCTGTTGGCGCGCCATTTGCGTGGGGATTTGGCGGAATATCCGCCGTTTTTGATGAGATAAACTATGTTAATGCTGATTACTTATGATATTTCTTTTGACGATCCAAACGGACAAGCGCGATTGCGCCGCATCGCAAAACATTGCTTAGATTACGGCGTGCGGGCGCAATATTCGGTATTTGAATGCGATGTCACGCCTGACCAATGGGTCGCGTTGAAAAACAAACTGTTGGAAATCTACGACCCTACGTGCGATAGCCTGCGTTTTTACCATTTAGGCAGTAAGTGGCGTAATAAAGTGGAGCATCATGGGGCAAAACCGGCAGTGGATGTATTTAAAGACGTGCTTGTCATTTAGTTCGCTAACCTGTTGTTCTCATTAAAACCCTGATGGGATAGCGATCTTTATTTTCTTTAACAATTTGGATGAATTAATCTATTTGTATAACGACAATGTGGCCGTTATACTTACCAAACTCCTTATCATAAAATCAGTTAGCGAAATACAGTGTTTAATTCGCTGATTTTTATTGCTTTTTTATGTAGGGAGCAGCCACCTTCGGGTGGCTGTGTGTTGAAA
>NZ_KE952598.1:1365-1597 GCF_000466335.1 Aggregatibacter sp. oral taxon 458 str. W10330
GCAGCCACCTTCGGGTGGCTGTGTGTTGAAACTATTTTTACCATCAAAGAATTGCTGAAATGTGGCGGCAGCCACCTTCGGGTGGCTGTGTGTTGAAACACTTTGTCAATAAACGGTTGACTTGTTACGCCCGTGCAGCCACCTTCGGGTGGCTGTGTGTTGAAACTAAACCATTACTAAGCCAAGAAATGGCAATATCGGCAGCCACCTTCGGGTGGCTGTGTGTTGAAAC
>NZ_KE952598.1:1697-1992 GCF_000466335.1 Aggregatibacter sp. oral taxon 458 str. W10330
GGCAGCCACCTTCGGGTGGCTGTGTGTTGAAACGCTGTAGTAGCGTAATAGGAGGCGGACTTTTGCGGCAGCCACCTTCGGGTGGCTGTGTGTTGAAACACCAATGACTGGTTTTTAGACCTTGAGCATGGTTGCAGCCACCTTCGGGTGGCTGTGTGTTGAAACAAACAAATCTACATCATCTATATTTTCGGCTGTTGCAGCCACCTTCGGGTGGCTGTGTGTTGAAACATTAGTAGCTCTTGTTTTACCTGATCCATAATGGGGCAGCCACCTTCGGGTGGCTGTGTGTTGA
>NZ_KE952598.1:2092-2388 GCF_000466335.1 Aggregatibacter sp. oral taxon 458 str. W10330
CAGCCACCTTCGGGTGGCTGTGTGTTGAAACGGCAAAATTGGCGAACTGGCGTACGGCATTGTTTGGCAGCCACCTTCGGGTGGCTGTGTGTTGAAACGAAAAGCGCAACGCCACACCCGCAAAAAGTGAAATTGCAGCCACCTTCGGGTGGCTGTGTGTTGAAACATTACCAGAGAAATTACGAACATAATTAATTGAGCGCAGCCACCTTCGGGTGGCTGTGTGTTGAAACAGAGCTTGAGCAAGCAGAGCAATCAGACAATCAAAGGCAGCCACCTTCGGGTGGCTGTGTGTT
>NZ_KE952598.1:2488-2786 GCF_000466335.1 Aggregatibacter sp. oral taxon 458 str. W10330
CAGCCACCTTCGGGTGGCTGTGTGTTGAAACAGACCTACATCTTGGTCACCGCAACATTCCAAAGTGCAGCCACCTTCGGGTGGCTGTGTGTTGAAACCTGATGTAATTTGTGTAGACTATTTGGGTATTTGGCAGCCACCTTCGGGTGGCTGTGTGTTGAAACTGAAGTAAAAGTTCATATTCTTAATAAGAAAAATGAGCAGCCACCTTCGGGTGGCTGTGTGTTGAAACTTATTTGATAACCTCCGTCAAAAAGAACTATTAAAGCAGCCACCTTCGGGTGGCTGTGTGTTGAAA
>NZ_KE952598.1:2886-3115 GCF_000466335.1 Aggregatibacter sp. oral taxon 458 str. W10330
CAGCCACCTTCGGGTGGCTGTGTGTTGAAACATTGACTTATATGACCAAGTTAACAATGCGTGAGCAGCCACCTTCGGGTGGCTGTGTGTTGAAACTTTATTAATCAAAGAAGCACAACTATTAAATTCCGCAGCCACCTTCGGGTGGCTGTGTGTTGAAACATACCTCACATCAAAGCCACTTGCAGAATGCGATCGCAGCCACCTTCGGGTGGCTGTGTGTTGAAAC
>NZ_KE952598.1:3215-3575 GCF_000466335.1 Aggregatibacter sp. oral taxon 458 str. W10330
CAGCCACCTTCGGGTGGCTGTGTGTTGAAACAGCAATCTCGCCCCTTGTGAGGCAGATTGTTGTGCAGCCACCTTCGGGTGGCTGTGTGTTGAAACTAATCCAATTAATAATGCGTTTTATCAATCGCCAAGCAGCCACCTTCGGGTGGCTGTGTGTTGAAACGGTATCATCCAAACTTTGCACATTGAGCTTAATTGCAGCCACCTTCGGGTGGCTGTGTGTTGAAACCGTTTGTTGTGCGGATAACACGGCAAGTTTTGGAGCAGCCACCTTCGGGTGGCTGTGTGTTGAAACTAATTAGTCCGAAGAAACAAGCGACACAAGCGGTTGCAGCCACCTTCGGGTGGCTGTGTGTTGAA
>NZ_KE952598.1:3675-3976 GCF_000466335.1 Aggregatibacter sp. oral taxon 458 str. W10330
GGCAGCCACCTTCGGGTGGCTGTGTGTTGAAACTCTTAGCCACAATGAAATAGTTTTATCAACAGAAAGGCAGCCACCTTCGGGTGGCTGTGTGTTGAAACCGGCAAGCAACTGTTGTATCCATCGGCTATCAAAGGCAGCCACCTTCGGGTGGCTGTGTGTTGAAACCGCTTTTTGTTAAGGCTTTATCCTTAACTCTTGAGCAGCCACCTTCGGGTGGCTGTGTGTTGAAACGGCTCAATCCTGTTCGGCTCACGCTTTGCACGTTCGCAGCCACCTTCGGGTGGCTGTGTGTTGAAAC
>NZ_KE952598.1:4076-4509 GCF_000466335.1 Aggregatibacter sp. oral taxon 458 str. W10330
AGCCACCTTCGGGTGGCTGTGTGTTGAAACTAGAGATAATGCGAAAATGAGCGGGAAAATCGCTAGCAGCCACCTTCGGGTGGCTGTGTGTTGAAACAAAACCAAATTTAATAGACTAACGTAAGAGGACTAGCAGCCACCTTCGGGTGGCTGTGTGTTGAAACCTAATATTTCTGGTTTACAAGCAATTCAAATGGTTGCAGCCACCTTCGGGTGGCTGTGTGTTGAAACAGATGACAAGTTCGCAGAATTGTTGCGTAACTTAGGGCAGCCACCTTCGGGTGGCTGTGTGTTGAAACCACTTCTACGGCTAAACTGGAGAGTGTTTTATAATTGCAGCCACCTTCGGGTGGCTGTGTGTTGAAACAAAACCTTTAAAGCAGTTTAAAATCCAAACGCCTAGCAGCCACCTTCGGGTGGCTGTGTGTTGAAA
>NZ_KE952598.1:4609-24125 GCF_000466335.1 Aggregatibacter sp. oral taxon 458 str. W10330
CAGCCACCTTCGGGTGGCTGTGTGTTGAAACCGGGTGTCACTGGTATAGGTCATGTTATGGCAGTAAGCAGCCGCCTTCGCGCGGCTGTGTGTTGAAACAAGTTGTAATGGTTACAGGAGACAGAAAGGAAACTGCAGCCGCCTTCGCGCGGCAGTGTGTTGAAACATCGCTGATGTATTGGTTGAATCCAAGTTTTTCAAGCAGCCACTTTCGGGTGGCTGTGTGTTGAAACTCACCGCCACCGTTATCCGAATAATAGATAGCCGGGCAGCCACCTTCGAGCGACTGTGTGTTGAAACTATGTATATCTTTTCACAAAACAACGTTACTCGCGCGGCTGTGAGTGATGTTTTCGTGCAACAAGTTGCACGCTACGAGGGCATTTTCTAGGTCTTGCGTTGTCAGTTACGTTTAAACGTTTTAAAATCGCCTCATGTGAGTTCAGGGTTAGCGTTGAACTTGATCTTGAATGTTAAATTATCTGCCATGAGGTAACCTTTATGGATAAAGACATTGATGTCCGTTGGATTGGTTGGGTGGTTGTGTTACTACCGTATGAAATCGGCTTATTGTTTATGTTGTTCGGTGTTATCACCTTCGGACAAGTTCTGTTTTTCGGCACCTTGTTTTATGCCCTTGTATTTGCTCTAGTGGTGTTTTTTAAAGCTCCTCTTGCTACTATACTTGGTATGCTTATCGGCTCAAACCTCTAAAAAAATGACCGCACTTTTAAGGTGCGGTCAACTCGTCTATATAGCCTTGCACCTCTTTCCCCACCATTTACCCCAAACGACACATCAATGGTTCTGTCTGCGCGTTCGCGACGACGACGGAGCAGGGCAGACGACTTTTGGGCGCTGTTGTTATATTTTCGTGCAACAAGTTGCACGCTACGGGGACGGTGTATTAAGGCATAACTTGTATTCAATTTTATCTAGCGACAAAAATTTATCGTAAAAATCCACCGCACTTTCATGTGTCCTTTTTAAATTGTCTTTTTAAAAATAAAAGCAATCGTTTGCGCAAGTGCTGAAAATCCACTAAAATTTCGACCCTATTATTTCTCTTATCACTTTCCCTTTCTAAGGATCCTCTCATGGAACATGAACAACAAACTGCGGAAGCGGATTTGGTCTATCGTTTAGAAGACAAACCGCCTTTTTTTAATGCATTAATCAGTGCCATTACACATCTATTGGCAATTTTCGTCCCCATGGTCACCCCTGCGCTTATCGTCGGTGGTGCGCTTGGTTTACCCGTCCACATGACGGCTTATTTGGTCTCCATGGCAATGGTCGCGTCCGGTATTGGCACTTATATTCAAGTACATCGTTTCGGTTTTATCGGCTCCGGTATGCTTTCTATTCAATCGGTAAACTTCTCTTTCGTCAGCGTAATGATCGCCGTTGGGCTCAGCATGAAAGGAAATGGTATTGACGAAAACACCATGATTTCCACCTTGCTTGGCGTGTCGTTTGTCGGGGCGTTTCTTGTGTGCGCTGCCGCTTGGGTGCTGCCTTATTTAAAGCGTGTTATTACCCCAACCGTCAGTGGTGTGGTCGTGTTATTAATCGGCTTGAGTTTGATTGACATCGGTATCACCGATTTTGGCGGTGGGTTTGGCGCCAAAGGCACGGAGGCGTTTGGCTCGTTACAAAATATCGGTTTAGCTTCCTTAGTCTTGGTTGTTGTGCTCATTTTTAACTGTATGCGCAATCCGTTTTTACGCATGAGTGGCATTGCCGTAGGACTCATTGCAGGCTACATCGTAGCATTAACCTTAGGCATGGTTGATTTTTCACCGTTAAAAGACGTGGACTTTTTCACCATCCCGATGCCCTTTAAATATGGTTTTGCGTTTGATTGGTCAGCTTTTTGGGTTGCGGCCATCATCTATTTATTAAGCGTTTTTGAAGCCGTTGGTGATTTAACCGCAACGGCGATGGTTTCCGGTCAGCCTTATGAAGGCGAAGAATTCCGTCAACGTTTACGCGGCGGAGTCTTTGCTGATGGATTAGTGTCTGTGATTGCCACTGCGCTAGGTTCCCTACCGCTTACCACCTTTGCCCAAAATAACGGTGTCATTCAAATGACGGGCGTGGCTTCCCGCCATGTGGGTAAATTTATCGCGGCTATTTTGGTGTTATTTGGTTTATTCCCGATTGTCGGTCGCGCTTTCACCACCATTCCAAGCCCGGTACTTGGCGGCGCTATGGTATTGATGTTCGGATTAATTGCCATTGCCGGTGTACGGATTATCATGACTCATGGCATCAATCGGCGTGAAGCGGTTATTGCTGCAACAGCCGTCGGCGTGGGATTGGGCGTCGCTTTTGAGCCGGAAGTGTTCAAAATGTTGCCGGAAGTTTTCCGAAATGCCATTGCGGCAGGCGGAATTACGGCAGTGGTGTTAAATTTAATTCTGCCACGAGATGAGCAGGATAAAAGCATTTATTTGACGGAAAAATAAACGAATGCACGATAAAAGTGCGGTGATAAAAGCGTCTAAAAAAACGTTACGATTTATCACCGCACTTTTTCTATGATCTATTTCAAGTTTTCCACATAAGGTCGTTTACAAACTTGCTATTTTTTCGCTAAATTTTCCCTCGTAACTGATTTTAAACCTAAGGAGAGATTATGGATTTAATCATTGGCTTAGTGGCGATTATTCTGGTCGCTTACTATATCGTGAAAGGCTATTCCGCGACGGGCGTGCTCATGTTCGGCGGTTTAGTCTTGTTATTGATTTCGGTGTTAATGGGGTATTCCATTTTGCCGGAAAACGTCAAAAGTACCGGCTCAGCCTATTTCGATATTCTTGAATACGTGAAATATTTGCTTTCCAACCGCAGTGGTGGGTTAGGCTTAATGATCATGATCTTATGCGGTTTCTCCGCCTACATGACTCACTTAGGCGCCAACGACATGGTGGTAAAAATCGTTTCCATGCCGTTAAAAAATATTCGCTCCCCTTACGTGCTGATGGTATTGGCGTATTTTCTTGCTTGTTTGATGTCTTTTGCGGTTGCTTCTGCAACAGGCTTGGGTGTGTTATTAATGGCAACTTTATTCCCTGTCATGGTTAATATGGGCATTTCTCGTGGTGCAGCCGCCGCCATTTGTGCATCGCCGATTTCTATTATCTTATCGCCAACCTCCGGCGATGTGGTGTTGTCGGCAGAGATTTCCAAACAATCATTAAGCGAATTCGCCTTTTCCACCAGCTTGCCGGTGTCCATTGTGGCAATTTGTGGCATTGGTGCCGCCCATTTCTTCTGGCAACGTTATTTGGATCGCAAAGAGAAAGTGAATGCAAAACCGATCGATATGTCCGAAATCAGAACCGATGTACCGACCTTTTACGCTATTTTGCCATTGTTGCCGATCATCGGTGTAATCCTGTTTGACGGTAAATGGTTTAACTTACCTGAATTACACATCGTCACCGTCATTATTCTTTGCTTTGTGATCACCGCAGTCATCGACTTCATCCGTAATTTCAGTGCGAAAAAAACCTTCGACAATTTAGTGATTGCTTATCGTGGCATGGCAGATGCCTTTGCCAGCGTGGTGATGTTATTGGTTGCCGCCGGCGTGTTCGCACAAAGTTTAAGCACCATTGGCTTTATCACTAATCTGATTAATTCTGCCCAATCTTTCGGTGGTAGTGGAATGTTTATGATGTTAGTCTTGGCGGTGATTACGATTTTAGCCACCATGGCAACCGGTTCGGGCAATGCGGCATTCTATGCCTTCGCCGAATTAATTCCAAAACTCGCTACCCAAATGGGCGCAAATCCTGCCTATTTAACCGTGCCAATGTTACAAGCCTCCAACTTAGGTCGCGGCTTATCCCCGGTGTCCGGTGTCGTGGTTGCCGTATCCGGTATGGCAAGAATTTCCCCATTTGAAATTGTCAAACGAATGTCCGTACCAATGGCAGTTGGTTTCATTTGCGTGATTATCGCAACCGAATTTTTCATTCCGGGCGCGTAATTTTCTGACTTAAAGTGCGGTGAATTTTCACCGTATTTTGAGATTGAGAAAGGCGTTATTACTTATTTGAAGAAAAGAAACGGCGCACTGCATTAAACAGTGCGCTGTTTTTTAGTTCATCATACCGATTATGAGGCAATGCCTTTATGACGTAATAACGCATCTAATTGCGGCTCACGGCCACGGAAGTTTTTGAACAAGGTCATCGGTTCTTCAGAGCCGCCTTTGGTGAGAATTTCATCCAAGAAGGATTGACCGGTTTGTGGATTGAAAATTCCTTCCTCTTCAAAACGCGAGTAGGCATCTGCCGATAAGACTTCCGCCCATAAATAGCTGTAATAGCCTGCCGCATAGCCGCCGGCAAAAATATGGCTGAAGCTGTGCGGCATTCTTCCCCATTCTGCGCCAGGGATGACGGCAACTTGGCGTTTCACTTCATGCAACATATCCAGCACTTGATTTTGCTTGTTTGGATCAAATGTGTGGTGCAAGCGGAAATCAAACAGCGCAAACTCTAACTGACGCAAAACAAACATTGCCGCTTGGAAGTTTTTGGCTTTAAGTAATTGGCTGAGTTTTTCTTTTGGTAGAGGCTCTCTGGTTTGATAATGACCGGAAATGAACTGTAGCGCGTCTTCTTCCCAACACCAGTTTTCCATAAATTGGCTTGGCAATTCCACGGCATCCCAAGGCACACCATTAATACCGGCAACATCCGCCACATCAATTTGTGTCAACATATGATGCAATCCATGGCCGAATTCATGGAATAGCGTCGTGACTTCATCATGCGTGAATAAGGCCGGTTGATCGCCAAGCGGGCGGTTGAAGTTACAGGTTAAATACGCCACCGGTTTTTGTAGGCTGCCGTCAATCTTTTTACGACGACCGATACAATCATCCATCCAAGCGCCACCGCGTTTATGTTCACGAGCGTATAGGTCTAAATAAAAACTGCCGCGTACCTCGTCTTTTTCATCAAGCAAATCGAAGAAACGGACATCTTTATGCCAGGTTTCGACACCATGGCGCTCTACCGCGCGAATATTGAAAATGCGTTTAATCAATTCAAATAAACCGCTCAATACGCGATCTTCCGGGAAGTACGGACGTAATTCTTCATCGTTAATGGCATATAAATGTTGCTTTTGTTTTTCGCTGTAAAAAGACAGATCCCAAAGCTCAAGTGCGGTCAAATTATAGTGCGTTTTGCAGAAGTCTTTCAATTCTTGTAATTCACGTTCGCCTTGGGCTTTAGAACGTGTGGCGAGATTTTCTAAGAAATCCAACACTTGTTGCGGATTTTCCGCCATTTTGGTGGCAAGGGATAATTCGGTGTAGGTGTTGAAATCCAATAATTTGGCTAATTCCACTCGTAGGCTAAGGATCTCCTGCATAATCGCCGAGTTATCCCATTTACCGGCATTTGGCCCTTGATCGGAAGCGCGGGTCGCAAAGGCACGATACATTTCTTCGCGTAATTCACGGTTTTCGCAATAGGTCATGACCGGAATATAGCTTGGGTATTCCAAAGTGAAGCGATAGCCACTGACCCCTTTGCTTTCCGCGGATTGTTTGGCCGCTTCCAGTGCGGATTCCGGCAAGCCTTTGAGCTGGCTGACATCTTCAACGATCTTTTCCCAGCCCATGGTGGCGTCTAATACGTTATTGCTAAACTGTGAGTTTAGTTCGGATAAACGGGCAGCAATCTCGCCATAGCGTTTTTGTTTTTCTGCCGGTAAGGAAATGCCCGATAATTTGAAATCGCGTAAGCTGTTTTCAATGGCTTTCTTTTGCGCTTGAGTATAATCGGCAAATTCAGGGCTATTTTTTAATTGTAAATAGGCTTCATATAACCCCTGATGTTGACCGACCCACGTGCTGTATTCGGCTAATAATGGCAAGCAAGCTTGATAGGCTTCACGTAATTCCGGGCTATTTTTCACCGAGTTTAAATGCGAGATTGGCGACCATACTTTGCTTAAACGATCACCGGCTTCGGTTAACGGTAGAATGAAATTTTCCCAAGTAAAGTGCGGTTGATTTACAACGCGTTCTACCGTTTCGCGGTTTTCTTGAATAAGTTGTTTGATAGCGGATTCAATGTATTGCGGTTCAATTTTACTAAAAGCAGGTAAATCGGTTGGTGTAAGTAGTGGGTTTGACATAAAGACTTCCTTAAAAAGAAAAACGGATGGAAATAACGATTAAACGTTAAATAGATTGGGGAGAATTTTATGATTTCAAGGTTGAAAAATCCAGCCATTCAGGGATAATTGCGAATAATTTTTGTTTTGAGGTATCTATGAAGTATTTTTATATCACGTTAGGTTTTCTTTTTCTTATTCTTGGTTTGATCGGTATTGTGGTGCCGATTTTGCCTACCACGCCATTTTTATTGTTAACCGTTTTCTTTTTCGCAAAAGGCTCCGAACGTGTACATAATTGGTTTATCGGTACGAAGATTTATCAAAACCATTTAAAAGATTTCCACGAACAGCGGGCATTAACGAAAAAAGCGAAAATGACCATTCTGATGTTTTCCACCACGATGTTGATGATCGGGTTTTATTTTACACCGAGCATTGTTGGTAAAAGCATTATCGTTGCTGTCTTATTGATCAAATATTGGTTCTTCTTTTTCTGGATTAAAACGCTGGAAGAAGAATAGGGTATCCTTGTTTCATAAAGTAATTTCCATGCATATTATTGACTTTCCTCGTTCTGCTTTTCGTCTTCTTCAATTAAAAAGTGCGGTGCTTTTTTTCTGCGTTTTTGCCTTGAGTGCTTGTGATGAAAAGCAGAACGACGCTGTTGTTTCCTCTCTTTCAACGCAAACCGTACAGCCGCAGTCAATGTCGCTACCAACGCCGTCACAGAACAATCGGCATTTGTTGATTCGCGGAGGATATAAGGATTTTGTCTTCAATCCTGCGCAAGCCGAAGATGTCACACAAGTGGCACTTTTGCGTGATGTCTTGGAAGGTCTGGTGATTTATGATCCGCAGGGCAAGGTGATTCCGGCGGTAGCGGAAAGCTGGCAAACGAAAGATAACAAAACATGGACATTTCGTTTGCGACAAGAGGCCAAATGGTCGAACGGTGAACCGGTAACGGCGCAACAATTTGTGGCGAGTTGGCAAGCCTTAGCTACCTCGACGAGCCCGTTAAAATCGTATTTGGCATACATGAATTTAGCTAATGCCGACGCCGTGTTAAAGGGTGAATTACCTGCCGACCGACTTGGAATCGTGGCGGAAAATGACCGTACTTTACTTCTTAGCCTAGATAAAGTGACGCCTTATTTGCCACAAATGTTAGCGCATATCAGTTTATTACCTCAGTATTCATCAGAACAAAAAGAGATTATTACAAATGGCGCTTATTATGTGACAGGGCAAAAAAATAATGTGATTCACTTAGAAAAAAATCCGCATTATTGGGCGCAAGAGAAGGTGTCGTTTCAGCAGGTGGATTACCAAAAAATGACGACGCAACAAGCGCTTGGCGACTTGGATGTGGTGATTAATCCTACGCAAACTGAGCAAGCGCAATATTTTCCGCAACTTTGTACCTATTTCTACACCTTTAATATGAAACACCCGAAATTGGCACAAAGTTCGGTCAGAAAAGCGTTATCTATTATGGCCTCTTCTCGTCACGTGAATCTGAGTGGCAAAAATGTTATTTATTTAAGTGATAATTTCTTGCCGATATCGATGCAAACAATAGAAAGCCATTGGGAGCAAACGCCAATGGAGCAGTTGTTAATTCAAAGTGATATTAATGAGAAATCACCGTTAAAGGTCACGTTAAGTTATGATCAAACCGAATTTCAACATCAAATGGCGCAGTCGTTAATGCGTATGTGGGCACAATCGGATATGATTCGGGTTAGCGGGGAAGCACTGCCGAAACAACAATTATTAGAGAAGATGGCAAAAGGCGATTTTCAGATTGCTCGTGCCGGCTGGTGCGCCGATTATCACGATCCTTCTGCATTTTTAAGTTTGTTTTACAGCCACAGCCCGGACAATATAAGTGGTTACCACAATGAAGAGGTAGATCGCTTATTTGAGCAAAGTTTGCAACGGATTCCATCGTCAGAACGCACCGCACTTTACAGTCGAATCGAACAAATTCTACAACAAGAAAATGTGGTATTGCCCTTATATCAAACTACGATCCCCATTTATCTTCATCCTACCCTAAACGGCTATGATTTATCCAATCCTACTGAGGTCATTTACAGTAAAGATTTATTTCGTAGAAATTTCTAACTATAGCACGAAAGATTATGCGCATAATAAACTCCGTGCCGTCATATTGTGAAAATAGAAAAAATCGGTAAACTATGCCAAATTTGATTATGAATAAGGAGTTATGATGCATTCATCTATTACGAAAGCCGTTTTATTTTCTTCGGTATTTTTATTTACCGGATGTTCATCATTAGAGTCCGCATGGAATTCCATGATCGGTGAGGACTCACCAAAACCTTCTGTAACAGCTCCGCAGACGCAGAGTGAATCCTCTAAAGCGAAATTGCAAAAAGCGGAAATGGCTGAATCACAAAATGCCATAAAACAGGCAGAAAACTTACCGCGCTTTGAGTATATTTTACTGGATACGCAATATACGGCATTTTTGAATCCACAACCGGAACTCATTAAAGTCAATAAAGGCAGTGAAACGACGACGTTTGCCTATAAAAATGGTGCGCTCACGTTAGTTGAACATCAACAACAACGCTATCGTGCGGAGGATAAAAATATTCCGCCATCACTTGTTCAAGAAGGGGCGAAATTACAAAAAATATTGGGTTTAAATAGTGCAGATAAAAATGCTGAGAATATTAAAACCGGCAGCGATGCAAAATTAAATTATTTATGTATTACTAAACTGCAACAAGTGGCTCAAACGCAACGGGTATTCCGTAGTTCGGCAAATATGGCGAAAAGTGATTCTCGCTTAATTGCGGATGTGCGTTTAAACGGTAATCAATTTTATAAAATGGATTGTCAGTTAAGCGGTAATCGCGTTGCAAAATTAAGTTTAAGTAAAAAATAAAGGATAAATACACAATAGATTAATGCCCAATAATGCGGTTATTGGGTTTAATAAGTGAAGGACATCTAATATGAAAAGAGGGCTCATGATTGGTCTGTTATGCCTGAGTTTGACCGCCTGTTCATTCGGCGTGGGCGCCGGTGGCGGATCAAATGGCGTAGGCATTGGTGTGGGAACGGGTGTACGATTTTAATTCTTGAATCAATCACTTAAGCGAAAAGCATTGCTCATTGCAATGCTTTTAATGTTTAAAGGCCTATCAATACACCATTAATCGCTGTGGACGAATCACGTTATTTTCATCAATCACCGCCACACCAAGAAAGCGATTTTCATGGGAAAATAACCGTACTTGTCCTTGCAACCTGTTGGAGTTATCGAATTTGATACGTTGTCCAAATCCGATGCCTTGCGTTTGGCTTTCATTTAAGGTTAACGCCGGCAATTTTGCCACGGTAGTATCCATCGGCAATAATAAAGCATCTAATAAAGCCAAATCTTGCTGTTCTGCCAAGCTTTGTAAAGCGTGCCAATCTAGCATTTTTTCTGTCGGATAATCCGCCACTGCCGTTCGACGCAACATCGTTACATGGGCGCCACAGCCTAACGCCTCTCCTAAATCATCCACCAAAGTGCGAATGTAAGTGCCTTTGGAACAATGTACCTCAAGGGTTAAATAGGGCGCATTATATTCGATGAAGTTCAGTTCAAAGATTGTAATCGGGCGAGCTTCCCGCTCCACCGTAATACCTTGACGGGCATATTCATAAAGCTTTTTGCCATTGTGTTTCAACGCCGAAAACATCGTCGGCACTTGCAAAATATCCCCACGGAATTGCTCAAGTGCGGTCAAAATTTCAGACGTTTCGACGTTCACATCACGGGTTTCGACAATTTGCCCTTCTGCATCTGAAGTATCAGTACGTTCTCCCAGTTTTGCCGTGACTAAATAATGTTTATCGGCATCCAACAAGAACTGCGAAAACTTAGTGGCTTCGCCCAAACAAATAGGCAACATTCCGGTAGCCAGCGGATCTAACGCGCCGGTATGCCCTGCTTTGTTTGCCTGAAAAATGCGTTTCACTTTCTGCATGATGTCGTTGGAAGACATGCCTTGCGGCTTATCCAACAAAAACACGCCGTGAATATCACGTCCACGTTTACGCGGTTTGGACATTAGTCTTTGTCCTCAACGTGTTTTTTCTCATCTTCGCGCACAACATTTGTCACCAAGTTAGACATGCGCATACCTTCCACCAAAGATTGATCGTAAATAAAACGAATCTCCGGCACGATACGCAGACGCATGGCTTTGCCTAACAGCGTGCGAATATACGGTGCGGCTTTTTCCAAGCCTTTCATGCCCTGCGTAATCGCCTGTTCATCATGATCAAATAAGAAGGTGACGAACACTTTTGCATAAGCCAAATCACTGGACACTTCCACGTCGGACACCGTCACCATGCCAATACGCGGATCTTTCACTTCGCGTTGTAAAATCACCGCGATTTCTTTTTGGATTTCTTGTGCGACACGGTCGCTACGTTTGAATTCTCGAGCCATAATGATTACCCTTTGTGATATAAGGGGCTTATTCTACTGGAATTCATGTCAATTAGCACGAAAAAGCAATGTGATATGCGAATCTGATTTTTGCGTTATTAGACTAGAAAGCAACGAATCGAATTTAAAAACCACCGCACTTTTTCTTCTTTTCCCTTTCCTTCATTGAGTTTTTACCAAAATTCGCTATAATTTCGCCTGTACAAAAAAACAGTATTTGTGAGTAAAAATAATGGATTTCGCAGAATTATTAGATGGTTTAAACGATAAACAACGGGAAGCGGTGAGTGCGCCGTTGGGCAATTATTTGGTGTTGGCCGGCGCAGGGAGTGGTAAAACCCGCGTATTGACGCACCGAATCGCGTGGTTGATTGGCGTGGAAGGTGTTTCCGAAGGGAGTATTATGGCGGTGACCTTCACCAACAAAGCAGCGGCAGAAATGCGTCATCGTATTGAATCCGTCTTGTCCGACGGCAATCAGCGGTTATTTGGTATGTGGGTCGGCACCTTTCACAGCATTGCGCATCGACTTCTGCGTGCTCATCATCTTGATGCGGATTTGCCGCAAGATTTCCAGATTTTAGATTCGGAAGACCAATTGCGTTTACTCAAACGCCTCATGAAATTACATCATTTTGACGAAAAAAGTTTCCCGCCAAAACAAGCCGCTTGGTATATCAACAATAAAAAAGACGAAGGCTTGCGTCCGAATCAAATTGATGATCATCAGGATCGTCAAGAACGTGAATGGATTCGGATTTATCAGATTTATCAAGATGCTTGCGATCGTGCAGGTCTGGTGGATTTTGCCGAAATTTTATTGCGCTCGTACGAATTGTTTTTACATAAGCCACTGATTTTGCAACGTTACCAACAACGTTTTCAGCATATTTTGGTGGATGAGTTTCAAGACACCAACAAAATTCAATATGAATGGATTCGTTTATTAGCAGGCAAAACCGGCAAAGTGATGATTGTGGGCGATGACGACCAATCTATTTACGGCTGGCGCGGTGCAAAAATCGAAAATATTCAGTTATTTTTAAAAGAGTTTGCCAATGCACAAACCATTCGATTGGAGCAAAATTACCGTTCCACCATGAATATTTTGCAAGCGGCGAATGAGCTGATTTCCAATAACAACAATCGACTAGGAAAAAATTTGTGGTCGGAAGGCAATCAAGGCGAGCCGGTAGGGATTTATGCCGCTTTTAACGAATTGGATGAAGCGCTGTTTGTTGCCTCACAAATTAAAACTTGGATTGAAGACGGCGGCAAACTCAACGATTGTGCCATTTTATATCGCAGTAACAGTCAATCACGGGTAATTGAAGAGGCGTTAATTCGTTCACAAATTCCGTATCGTATTTATGGGGGCATGCGCTTCTTTGAACGTCAGGAAATTAAGGATGCTTTGGCGTATTTGCGCTTAATTGCTAATCGCCAAGACGATGCCGCCTTTGAACGGGTAATCAATACACCGCCACGGGGCATTGGCGATCGCACGTTAGACACCTTGCGTAATCTGACTCGCGAACATCAAATCACATTATGGCAAGCCACAAATTTGACATTGCAGGAAAATAAACTGGCAGGCCGAGCCGCGACCGCCTTGCTTCGCTTTATGGAATTAATCAATTCCCTGCAACGGGATACGGAAGAGATGCCGTTGTTTGCGCAAACGGATTTTGTCATTAAACATTCCGGTTTGTATGAAATGTATAAACAGGAAAAGGGCGAAAAAGGCGAAGTGCGCATTGAAAACTTGGAAGAGTTGGTTTCTGCTGCGCGCGAATTTATCAAGCCTGACGAAGCGGAAGACATGACAGAGCTTACGGCATTCTTGACGCATGCCTCATTAGAAGCGGGCGAAGAACAAGCGGCACCGCATCAAGCCTGTGTGGAAATGATGACCTTGCACTCAGCAAAAGGCTTGGAGTTTCCACGAGTGTTTATGATTGGCGTGGAAGAGGGGTTATTCCCAAGTTTCCGTTCCTTTGAAGAAGCCGGGCGTTTGGAAGAAGAACGTCGTTTGGCTTATGTGGGGATTACCCGTGCCAAACAAAAACTCACCATTTCTTACGCGGAAAGTCGCCGTTTATATGGCAAAGAAGAACGTCATTTGCCTTCTCGTTTTATCTCCGAATTGCCACAGCAATGTTTGCAGGAAATCCGTTTACGCGGCACAGTTACCCGCGCCTTGAATCAAGCCAAAGTAGGTAGCGTTTCACCGATTGCCAATGAAAGCGAATGGAAAATGGGGCAAAAAGTGAAACATGAAAAATTCGGTTTTGGCACGGTGATTAATGTGGAGGGGGCAGATAATAATTTGCGGTTACAAATCGCATTCCAGAATCAAGGGATTAAATGGCTGATTGCCCATTTGGCGAAGTTGGAGAGACTTTAAGCCTCTCCGTTTTCCGGTCGATACCCTTCATCATGTAATGTCGGGTTCTCCGCGCCTTGTTTTGCCAACTGGTCGCAGAGTTCATTTTCACGGTGCCCGGCGTGTCCTTTGACCCAGCGCCAATCAACCTTATGACGAGCGATAGCTTGGTCTAATGCTATCCATAAATCTTGGTTTTTTACCGGTTTGCCGCTACTGGCTTTCCAATTGTTTTTTTTCCAATTGAAAATCCATTGCGTGATACCGTTTTTCATGTACTGGCTGTCGCTGTATAAATGAATGTCGCAAGGTTCTTTGAGGCTATTTAACGCTTCAATAACAGCTAATAATTCCATGCGATTATTGGTGGTGAGGAAATAACCTTTTGAGAGGTTTTTTTCATGTTGTTTATAACGAAGTAGAACGCCAATGCCGCCAGCGCCTGGGTTTCCAAGGCAGGAACCGTCGGTAAAAATTTCGATTTGTTTACGCATATTGACTACTAATTTATTGCAAATGAGGCGATAATACCCGAAATTTTTGCGGATAAAAAGTCAAGATATGAGTATTCAACCCCATCCAAATCGTCAGATCGTACTGGATACAGAAACCACCGGTATGAATCAATTAGGCGCTCACTATGAAGGTCACTGCATTATTGAAATTGGTGCGGTGGAACTAATTAACCGTCGTTACACCGGCAATAATTTCCACATTTATATTAAACCTGATCGGCAGGTCGATCCCGATGCGATTAAAGTGCATGGCATTACTGACGAAATGTTGGCGGACAAACCGGATTTTAGCCAAGTCGCGAATGAATTTATTGAATACATCAAAGGTGCCGAGTTATTGATCCATAATGCGCCCTTCGACGTGGGCTTTATGGATTATGAATTTCGTAAGCTGAATTTGCCGATAAAAACCAACGATATTTGCACGGTTACCGACACTTTAGTGATGGCGCGCCAAATGTACCCCGGCAAAAAGAACAATTTGGATGCCTTATGTTCCCGCTTAGGCATTGATAACAGTAAGCGTACCTTGCACGGCGCATTACTGGATGCGGAAATTTTAGCGGATGTTTACCTTGCCATGACCGGTGGGCAAACCAGTTTATTTGATGAAAACGAAGCGGATGTCATTCCACAAGTGGTAACGGATCAGCAGGTAAAAAGTGCGGTGGCTTTTTCGCATCATTTACGCTTGCTTACACCGACAGAAGAAGAACTGGAAGCCCATTTGGAATATCTCAAATTAATTAACAAAAAAAGCAAAGAAAATTGCCTGTGGGATCGTCGCACAAAAGAGGAAACCCTGCAGTAAAAAGAATCGTTCACTGATTAGACAAACAAACGGAAAAAAACAAAAAAGAGTTGACGTTGCTATCCTTCAACATTATTATGCACCTCACCTGTGCGGAGTGGTAGTTCAGCTGGTTAGAATACCTGCCTGTCACGCAGGGGGTCGCGGGTTCGAGTCCCGTCCATTCCGCCAATTTTTATCTCAATTCTAATTCGGAGCGGTAGTTCAGCTGGTTAGAATACCTGCCTGTCACGCAGGGGGTCGCGGGTTCGAGTCCCGTCCGTTCCGCCACTTCTTAAATAGATCCCTAATTCAAAAATCATCTGTTCATTAATTTATGTTTTAAAATAACAAGCTATTTTTTGTTAAAATTTTACAAAATCAATGACCCAGTCGTACATTATCTCTCTCTAAAACTTTCATCTAAGGTACTTTGTAATGGACTTAATAAATAACTAATTACCTTTCTTTTACCTGTTTTTATTTCAGCGGATACGCTCATACCGGCTGTTAAATTAATTTTTTGATCTTCATATATTAAGTAATCTTTGTCCATTTCTACAATAGCTGAAAAAACGAGTCCGAGTTTGTCATTTTCAATAGCATCAAAGCTAATTGACTTTACAATGCCGGTAATGTATCCGTAACGAGTATAAGGAAATGCTTCTAATTTAATAACAACTTTCTGACCAGGTCGAACAAAACCAACATCCTTGTTGCTAATTAGAGCATTGACTTCTAATTTATCTTCCTGGGGAACTACTACCATTAATGGTTGTGCTGCAGTGACGACACCGCCTATGGTATGGATACTCAGTTGCTGCACTGTGCCGGTAACAGGTGATTTTATTTCTGTTGTTCCATAGCGCTGTGAAGTTTTTTCTAATTCGAATTTAAGGTTTTCCACTTGTTCATTCGCTTGACGTAAGGCTTCTTGTGTATCTCGTTTAAAAGTATAGCTAAGCAGATCATTTTCTTCTCGAGTTTGCTCAATAGAGGCTTCAATTTCTTTTAAATGACTTCGTTGCGAATTTAGTTCATTATTGGCTTCATTCAATTTCATTTCTTGTGTAAAGTATTCATGTTTAGAAATAGCTTTAAGCTTATAAAGAGACTGAAGGTCCTTAAAGCGCTCGGTTTCTACTTTAGAAAGATTTTCATACTTTGTAATTTGTGCTTGAATTGAATTCAACTGAGCTTGTTTTTGATTAAATTGGGCCTCCATCTGTCTTTTTTGTGAGCGATAAGTATTAAATTGTTCATTAATGAGTTGCTGTGCCTGTAGCACATCTTTATTATCTTGTGGAATTTCTTCTAGTAAAGTAAGCTCAGGTAATTTATCTTGCTCAATGGCCTTTAACAATGCTCTTGCTCTTGCTTGAGCCAGTAATGCTAGTTGTAAAGATTGTTGTGATTTCTCTTGATCTTCTTTAGCCCCCAATGCGGTTAATTCAAGCAATATCTGACCTTGTTCGACTTTTTGTCCCTCTTGAACAAAAATCTTTTTTACCATAGCAGTTTCAATAGGTTGAATTGTTTTGCTCTTTCCACTATAAGCTAATTTCCCACTAGCAACAGAAACAATATCTACTTTGCCTAAGATTGACCACAAAATCGTAATGAGAATCAATAGTATAATGATTCTACTCGTCCATTTAGGTAGGGGAGAAATAGGCTTTTCTATTAATTCTAAATGTGCCGGTAAAAATTCGTATTCATCCTTATTACGCACGACAGGTGTGAGTTCGGAACGTATTTTCCAAACTTTGTAAAAATATCGAATATATCGACTGAAAAATATTTTTATTCCATCACAATAAATTCCCATGTTTACCTCGTGCGCTGTAATTGATGAAGATAATAGTACAATCCCTCAGGATTACTGAGCAGTTCATCCGATGTACCAAATTCAGCGATTTTACCTTTATCCAACACGAGAATATTATCTGCTATTTGCACGGTTGAAAGGCGATGGGCAATAATAATTACTGTTCTATTTTTACAAATTGCCTTCATATTTTTCATAATAATATGTTCAGATTCATAATCAAGAGCGCTAGTTGCCTCATCAAAAATGAGAATACGAGGATTATTGACTAATGCTCTTGCTATTGCAATTCGTTGTCGCTGTCCCCCCGATAAACCAGTACCTTGCTCTCCGACGAGAGTATCATAGCCTTCACTTAGCTCCATAATAAAATCATGGGCACCGGCAAGTTTTGCTGCATACAATACTCTTTCCATAGGCATGCCAGGATCGGATAAGGCAATATTATCTCGTATACTGCGATTTAGTAAAATATTTTCTTGCAATACCACACCAATTTGTCTTCGTAACCAATTGGGATCAGCAAGTGAAATATCTTGTCCATCAATACGAATTTGGCCGGACGTTGGAATATATAAACGTTGAACTAATTTAGCTATTGTACTTTTCCCTGAACCAGAACGACCAACGATTCCGATAATATTTCCTGCAGGAATTGAAAAGGATATATTTGACAGAATATATTTCCCTTCAGGTTTATATTTAAAACTTATATTTTCAAAATCAATTTGACCTTTAATTTCTGGTAATGCTAGACGACTTTTGGGCGTTTCTGTGATTGTATTAAGAATATCGCCTAAACGTTCTACTGAAATCCCGACTTGTTGAAAATCTTGCCAAAGCTGAGCTAATCGGATAACTGGTGCTGTAACTTGTCCAGCAAGCATGTTAAAGGCAATAAGTTGCCCGATACTTAAATCACCACTAATGACTAAATTAGCACCTAACCAAAGATTAATAACCATCACTAATTTTTGGATTAATTGAACCCCTTGACTTCCTATCATTGCAGTTTTAGAAACACTAAATCCGGCACTGACATAACCGCTTAATTGTTTATCCCAATGTGCTATCATTTGTGGAGAAACTGCGGTAGATTTAATCATATTCATTGCTGTAATAGATTCTACTAAAAATGCTTGATTATCTGCATTACGTGCAAATTTATCATTTAATTTCTTACGTAAAATAGGCGTAATAATTAAAGACCAAGCAATATAACAAGGAATAGAGCAGAGTACGACGATTGTCAATGTACTACTATAAAACCACATTACTGTTAGGAAGATAAATGAAAAGCATAAGTCTAATAAAGAAGTTAATGCCTGACCTGTGAGAAAATTTCGTATTTGTTCTAATTCACGAACTCTAGCAACTGTTTCTCCTATACGTCGATTTTCAAAATAGGCCAATGGTAATTTTAATAGATGTCGAAACAGATTATCGCCTAATTCTACATCCATCCTACTTGTTGTATGGGAAAATATATAAGTTCGCAATCCACCTAATATAATCTCGAAAATAACAACGATAAAAAGTGCAATAGCAATAACATTTAATGTATTAAAGCCCTGATGAACCAATACTTTATCCATAACAACTTGGAAAAAGAGAGGTGTAATGAGCGCGAGTAATTGAAGAACTAATGAAACGATAATAACTTCAATAAAAATATGGCGATATTTAATAATAGCAGGAATAAACCATGTAAAATCAAATTTAGATAAATGACCTAAAACAGAAGCCCGAGAAGCAACAACAATAATCTGTCCAGAGTAACGCTGTTTGAATTCTTGCTGAGATAATGTTTTAGGTTGTTCTATTTCTAAATCATGAATAAGGTATTTATCTTGTTTTTTATCTATACCGGCAAGAATAAAATGTTTATTTTCCTTATCATCCCAAACTAACACAGGTAATGAAACAAATGGCAAGCGAGAAATCTCTTTATGAATTAACCGCACTTTTAGTCCAAGAGATTTAGCCGCACGTTGCCAATTAATTATGTCCAATCCTCTCCCTTGAGTATCAAATTGATGCTGAATATCCATAGGATTAACAGCGATACCATGAAACCGAGCTAGTAAAACTAATGCGTGTAAAGCAACCTCTTTTAATGTAGATGTGTCTTTCATATATGTAGATAATATTAAAGCTAGATAATATAAATTTTTGTATTATATCGTTAAGTAAGTATTTAGAGAATACTTTATTATGTGACTTTGATCACATTTTTAATGAAAATTTTAAAAATTGAATGATTTTTACTTTTTCTAGCTGACATTTCATCCTTATTGAAAGATATCTAGAAATAGTATTTAGTGTTATTAAAGAATAACAAGCAAAAAGTGTATCTTATACAATGGCAAGTTTTACTATTAAGAATCTCTTGCAAAAAATTATAAAAATAAATGTGATCTTTATCACAATTTAAATAAAATTATTTTGGTATTTTATTAGCCAAGCATTAACATTAAAAGTGAGGTTTTATTGTTGTTATATTATCACTATCTATTCAGTAGATTGAGGAAAACTTACGAAAGAGGCATTAATTGCAAAATTCCTGGGAAATATTGGTGCTCTAGATGGGGTTGTTGAGACAGGCATTGTAGAAAGTTGTAAAAAAACAATAGTGTTTCTGTTGGAATTTCTAATGGATCTTCACTTGTAAGTTTTATAGCTGGTTCTTTTAGTAAATCTACATTAGGAAGAATAGGTGGTCATATATTAACGACCCAGGAGTGGCGATTAATGTTCGTAGGAGCGGGAAATTAACTGTGATTGATCCCTTTGCTATTTTGAGAGGGGTGCCGGTTTGCTTGGTATAACGCCCGCAATGGCGGTTTTGCAGTAAGTGGACTGGCTGTTACACTATATGATGCAATGAAATATAAAGGAAGTGATGGCTGTGTTAATCCTCCCTATAGTTCATGAATATTACCAAGTGGAGCAAATTCAACTGGCCGATGGCAAAAGCTTAAACTTGTCGCAGCTGGATAAATTAATTGAAGCCATGGCAGGTTTTGAGAGAGAACACAGCGGAGACATTACTCGAATGCCGAGTAATGAAGTGCAGACGTATTTGGACAAGATTGCCGTGTCAAGTTATTGGGGATGATGAAATCGGGCGTGGAATAAAAGCCTAACAAAGCATGTAAAACATGATGTTGTTATTTTATCCATGCCATGATTTATGCAATAGGTTGCATGCTACATTGAGGCCGTAGCGTGCATCTTGATACACGAAAATATAACTCACCAAATTCATTAAACGCATAAAAACGCTCGCCAAAATCACCGCACTTTTCAGACTAAATTAGTGTATTAACGCCTTTTATTCGTGCAACAAGTTGCACGCTACGTT
>NZ_KE952598.1:24225-26656 GCF_000466335.1 Aggregatibacter sp. oral taxon 458 str. W10330
ATTCGTGCAACAAGTTGCACGCTACGTTGTGATTTGGATCACGGTTTTGGTTTATTGGTATTGACTATTTTTTGTGCTTTAGCATAATGCTAAAATGCCCTTGCTTTCTTATATGGAGTGCCAATGTTAAAGTTTTTTAGAAAACATTATATTTTGACTATATTTTTACTGATGCCGTTTTTTCTTTATGGGTATTATTATTTTACCTATGTAAGGTACCATGATGATAGAATAGACTTTCGTCACTATCCAATACCTACCTTAACAGAAAAATGGACCAAGACGATTGAATATGATACGTTACCAACTATGAAATTAGATAGGTATTTTGTAATAGCATTTAATTGGAAGCAATTAGAAGAGAATCTAGAAAAAGAATTTGGTAAGCAGTATTATGATAATGTTTATGAAAAAAAATACTCTCCTTATAACGGATTTAATTTAGATAATGAGAGATTCTATGAGAATGAGAAGGATAAACCCATCTTTGTGGTAAAAGTTTATAAAGGTGAGAGACTGCTTGAAACTCGGATAATTTACTTTACTGAAATGCTCTCATCAGAGAGAATAACAATAGATAATGGGTATATTTCTACTATGGGAATTGTTTCTTACAATAGTTTTTATCTTCATGAGAAATCTCATTATAGATTTGAAATTACTAATGTTAAAAAATTACCTGAATTTGAAAATGTAGATGTGTTTTTAACTATTAGACCTATACGCCCAAAAATTTGATTAATCATTATATTAAAGAGGATTATTATGCTAGAAAATAAATATACTGTTACTTTTCGTATGGCACAAATGTGGGATAATTACCATAATGGAAAAGGGCAAGATGAGCCATCAGCTGCTGGGCATGTGTGGTATGTGCTTAGAAAAAATGGAGAGGTTGTTCGAAGTGCTGGTTTTCATTCTAAATATGAACAGGTGATTGGTGATGGGGAAATTACCAACAAGGATGAGGAGCGGTATACTGACTCTCAAGCTTCTATTACAATTCAAGTTAATCAGCAGCAATTTGATATATTAAATAGATTTGGAGATTATAAAGAATATGATGGGACTACAAAAGCTCAAATAAAGGGATTTGATACTACTTTATATGATGGCGCAAGAAACAACTGTGTAAGTTATGTTTTTAAAGCATTGGAATTAATCGGATATCCAATAGAAAATTTTGACCCAAGTTTTACGTTTCCTGTAAATGCATTTTATGCAATTCGAGCCAATCTAGCTAAATATGGAGCTATCGAGGTTAATGGTAATAAATTATCTCCACTCTTTCAAATTCGCTCACTTGTTAATCAAATATCACCGGAACCTTACGTTCCCGCTGGTAATAATAGAAACTACAAAATCACCGGCTACGATGGCAACTCAGATGAAATTCATGGCGGAGACGGCAACGATACCCTCATAGGCAAAGGCGGTGATGATAAGCTTTATGGCGGCAGAGGCAATGACGTGTTGTATGGTGATTACACAACGGATTCAGCGTCTTCATCTTCTTCAAGTTCTACGTTTTCAACAGGATATACAGCGGATAACAACCGCACTTTTTCTACTTCCTCAGATTCCTCCTCCTCTTCCTCTTCTTCTGCCTCTTCCTCTTCCTCTTCAAATGAATCCTCAAGCAGCTCGGGAAACGATATCCTTAACGGTGGTGCAGGCAATGATATTTTGAACGGTGGTAAAGGGTATGACACATATTACATCGGTGATAACGATGTGATTATTGATTCGGATGGCTTAGGGGAAATTCATTTTTTAAATAAAGTCTATCAAGTAAGACCCGAAACAGAAAGTTCCTCAAAACATATTATCACCGGTTATGACGAAGAACGAAAACGGCTGCCGACCTCTTTTGTATATAAGGAAAATGACAAAGTTATATATCGTTTTGAGGCGGAAGGCGCAAGTTTTGTGAGTGCTAAATCGTTAGGCAAGACAGCGTATGAATTGCAATCCCACTACCTTTGGGATGAGGACAGGGACGAAAAAGTTGTTTGGACGGCAAAGCGGCTCATGATTACGGAAGTAGAAACCGGTCATCAGGCCGTGATTAATAACTTTGTTAATGGGATGTTAGGCATTCAGTTAGAAACTCAGCGACCATATCCTAGTGATCCATATTACATCAATATACCAGGCCAATCGGAACGAATAATGTTTTGGGGGGACAATAAGCACAGATATCTCCGCGATGATGGGAGAGATTTAAATAGCCCCGGCGATAAGAATAACGATTATCATGGTGGCAATGGCAATGGCAATGGCAATGGCAATGGCAATGGCAATGGTAATGATGGTCATCATGACAATCCTAATGAAGGGCAGACACCAGACGATAACCGACCGTCACCGAATAAAGGAGGTCGTGGTTATGAAGTATATGATCCGCTTGCGTTAGATTTAGACGGTGACG